>NZ_VBVZ01000063.1 GCF_005863185.1 Pseudomonas edaphica | reverse complement strand
GACGCAGCCCTTCTACATAGGGCCAGTCGATCAAGCCGAAGCTGGAGCGCTGTCCCGGCATGCTTTTGGGGTCCTGCAGCGTTTCAAAGCGGATGTACTTGGCTTTAGCGGTTGGTTCAACCTGCTTGAGCAAGGCTGAAATAGGAAAGCCCATCCACGGAATCACCATCGACCACGCCTCGACACAACGCAGTCGGTAGATACGCTCTTCCAATTGATAAGGCTTCATGAAGTCTTCCAGGGCATAGCGCCCAGGTTTACCGACTTCCCCATCAATCACCACACTCCAGGGTTCGGTCTTGAGTGAACCGGCGTTCTTCGCCGGGTCGCCCTTGTCCGTACCGAACTCATAGAAGTTGTTGTAGTGGGTGGCGTCCTTGAACGGGGTGATGGCTTCGTCTTTTACCGTAACCGCCTGCCATTGGGTGCTGGGCAGCTTATCTGCAAACCAGCCTGGGGCATTGCCCGGCTCGACATCGGCATAACGCGCGGCATCTTCGGCACTCGCCCAACGCGGCAACGCAGTGGCCGCAACACCGGCCAGCGCACCACCGAGCAAGCTGCGACGCGAAAGATAGAAAGATTCAGGCGTGACATCCGATTCATGACAATCGGACGCTTTGGGGATCTTGATTAACATGGCAACTCCGCAGCATTGGAGAACTGATGCACCAATAGACTGCGGAGTATGGGGGAAATTACATTAAGGCAATGTTTTGTCGCGGCGCAGGTGCAGCAGGTATTGAACCGGCCCCGACGCGGCATACACCAGGAACGCCAGCAGCAGAATACGTGGCGGATCACTGAACACGACCGCAAACACCAGCACCACCACCAGGATAGCCACGAAAGGCACGCGCCCCTTGAGGTCAAACTCCTTGAAGCTGTTGTACTTGATATTGCTGACCATCAGCATGCCGGCGGCTGCAACCATCAAGGCCACCAGGAACGACATCTTCGAACCCTGGATGCCGTAGTCACTGAACGCCCAGACGATACCTGCCACCACACCTGCCGCCGCCGGGCTGGCCAGGCCGATGAAGTAACGCTTGTCAGCAGTACCCACTTGGGTGTTAAAGCGCGCCAGACGCAACGCCGCGCCGGCGACATAGATGAAGGCAACCATCCAGCCGACCTTGCCCATATCACCCAGCGCCCAGGCAAATGCCAGCAATGCCGGCGCAACGCCGAAAGCTACCATGTCCGACAGCGAGTCGTACTCGGCACCGAAAGCGCTTTGGGTATTGGTCATGCGCGCCACCCGGCCATCCAGGCCGTCGAGCACCATGGCCACGAAGATGGCGATAGCCGCAAAGCCGAAATACTTGCTGGCACTCGCCGCATCACCCGCCGCCAATGCGCTTTGCGCACTCATGGAGTTGATGATGGAGTAGAACCCGGCAAACAGGTTCGCCGTGGTGAACAGATTGGGCAGAAGATAGATACCACGATGCCGGACCTTGCGACCTTCCGCATCATGCCCTTCTTCGACATGCTCATCGATCGGTAGCAGGCTTTCGGCGTCAGAGGCCTGGTTTGGCTCTTCGGGACGTTCGGTCATGGACTTTACCTTGCAACGGTGTGAAAAGAATTCGACAAATACTTGCAGCGCGTGTTCGCCCGCAAACGATGCAGCTTTATACCAGAACCCGCCCCCAAACGAAAAAACGCGGCCTAAGCCGCGTTTTTTCTGGATACGTACGACTTAGTTTTTGGCTTTGTCGACGATCTTGTTGGCACCGATCCACGGCATCATGGAGCGCAGTTGCTCGCCGATCACTTCGATACCGTGAGCGGCGTTGTTACGACGCTTGGCGGTCATCGAAGGGTAGCCGGTAGCGCCTTCGCTGATGAACATTTTGGCGTATTCGCCGTCCTGAATACGTTTCAGGGCGTTGCGCATAGCCTGACGGGACTCGGCGTTGATGACTTCCGGGCCGGTCACATACTCGCCGTATTCGGCGTTGTTGGAGATCGAGTAGTTCATGTTGGCGATACCGCCTTCGTACATGAGGTCAACGATCAGCTTCAGTTCGTGCAGGCATTCGAAGTAGGCCATTTCTGGCGCGTAGCCAGCTTCAACCAGGGTTTCGAAACCGGCTTTGACCAGCTCAACGGTACCGCCGCACAGTACGGCTTGCTCGCCGAACAGGTCGGTTTCGGTCTCGTCCTTGAAGGTGGTTTCGATGATGCCGGTACGACCGCCACCAACGCCAGCAGCGTAGGACAGTGCCACGTTCTTGGCGTTGCCGGATGCGTCCTGGTAGATCGCGATCAGGTCAGGGATGCCGCCGCCTTTGACGAACTCGGAGCGCACGGTGTGGCCCGGCGCTTTCGGCGCGATCATGATCACGTCGAGGTCAGCGCGTGGCACAACCTGGTTGTAGTGAATCGCGAAGCCGTGGGAGAAGGCCAGGGTGGCGCCTTTCTTGATGTTTGGCTCGATTTCGTTCTTGTAGAGCGCGGACTGGAATTCGTCCGGGGTCAGGATCATGACCAGGTCGGCAGCGGCAACGGCGGAAGCAACGTCAGTCACTTTCAGGCCGTGGGCTTCAGCCTTGGCAACAGTGGCCGAGCCTTTGCGCAGGCCAACAGTCACGTCAACGCCGGAATCTTTCAGGTTGCACGCTTGGGCGTGGCCCTGGGAACCGTAGCCGATGATGGCGACTTTCTTGCCCTGGATGATCGACAGGTCACAATCTTTATCGTAATAAACTTTCATGAGGTTCCTCTATATATCCAGGCCGTAAGGCCATTCGCTAATTTGGGTTAGATGCTGAGTACTTTGTCGCCACGGGCAATCCCGGTGACACCACTGCGTACGGTTTCCAGAATCGAGGCCGTCCCGATCGACTGGATGAAGCTGTCCAGCTTGTCGCTTGTACCGGTCAGTTGAACGGTATAAACGCTGGCGCTCACATCGACGATCTGCCCGCGATAAATGTCGGTGGTGCGTTTGATCTCGGCACGTTGGGCACCCGTGGCCTTGACCTTGACCAGCATCAGCTCGCGCTCGATGTGGGCACTTTCCGACAAGTCGACCAGCTTGACCACTTCGATCAGCTTGTTGAGGTTCTTGGTGATCTGCTCGATCACCTCATCGTGACCAACAGTAGTCAACGTCAGGCGCGACAGGGTCGGGTCTTCGGTCGGCGCCACGGTCAGGCTTTCGATGTTGTAGTTGCGTTGCGAAAACAGGCCGACAACACGAGACAGAGCGCCGGGTTCGTTCTCCAGAAGCAGGGAGATAATGTGCCGCATGATTAGGTACGCTCCGTCTTGTTCAGCCACATGTCGCGCATAGAGCCGTCTTTGATCTGCATCGGGTAGACGTGCTCGCTGGTGTCCACTTGAATATCGAGGAACACCAGGCGGTCCTTCATGGCGAACGCCTCTTCCATCTTCGGCTTCAGATCTTTCAAATCGGTGATGCGCATGCCGACGTGGCCGTAGGCTTCAACCAACTTGATGAAATCCGGCAGCGATTCCATGTAGGAATGGGAGTGACGGCTGTTGTAGCTCATGTCCTGCCACTGACGAACCATGCCCAGCACGCCGTTGTTCAAGCACACGATCTTCACCGGAAGACCGTACTGCAGGCACGTCGACAGTTCCTGGATGTTCATCTGGATGCTGCCCTCACCCGTCACGCAGGCGACGTCGGTGTCCGGGAAGCTCAGTTTCACACCCATGGCCGCCGGGAAACCAAAGCCCATCGTGCCCAGGCCACCGGAGTTGATCCAGCGGTTAGGCTTGTCGAACTTGTAGTACTGCGCAGCGAACATCTGGTGCTGGCCCACGTCGGAGGTCACAAAGGCGTCGCCCTTGGTCACTTCGCACAGGGTTTCGATCACGGTTTGTGGCTTGATGATGCTGCCGTCGCCCTTGTCGTAAGGGAACAGGCCGCGGTCGCCGCGCCATTCGTCGATCTGCTTCCACCAGCTGGCAACCGATTCCTTGTTCGGCGTTTCGCCGATGTCCTTGAGCGCCGCAACCATTTCGGTCAGCACGCTTTCTACCGGACCTACGATCGGCACGTCGGCCTTGATGGTCTTGGAGATGGACGCCGGGTCGATGTCGATGTGGATGATCTTGGCATTCGGGCAAAACTTGCTCGGTCCGTTGATCACACGGTCATCAAACCGCGCGCCCACCGCCAGGATCACGTCGGCGTGGTGCATGGCCAGGTTGGCGGTGTAGCTGCCGTGCATGCCGAGCATGCCGACGAACTGACGGTCCGTACCCGGGAATGCGCCGAGGCCCATCAAGGTGTTGGTCACTGGCAGGTTAAGCAGCTTGGCCAATTCGGTCAGAGGTGCAGAACCGCCGCCCAGAATCACGCCGCCGCCGGAGTACAGCACTGGGCGCTTGGCCGCCAAGAGCATTTCTGCCGCCTTGCGGATTTGACCCGAGTGCCCACGAACGGCCGGGCTGTAGGAACGCAGCTTGGCTTTTTTCGGGAAGACGTATTCGAACTTTTCCGCCGGGTTGGTCATGTCTTTCGGGATATCGACCACCACAGGGCCCGGACGACCGGACTGTGCAAGGTAGAAGGCCTTTTTCATGACTTCCGGGATTTCCGACGCATGCTTGATCATGAAACTGTGTTTCACGATCGGCCGGGAAATACCGATCATGTCGGTTTCCTGGAATGCATCGGTACCGACCATGGTGCTAGGCACCTGGCCAGAAATGATCACCATCGGGATGGAGTCCATATAGGCAGTCGCGATGCCGGTAATGGCATTGGTTGCGCCTGGGCCGGACGTTACCAGCACCACACCGGCTTTACCGGTGGCACGGGCATAGCCGTCAGCCATATGGGTCGCGGCCTGTTCGTGGCGAACCAGGATGTGGGTAACAGCCGGTTCCTTGAACAGTGCGTCGTAAACATGCAGCAGAGCACCACCTGGGTACCCGTAGATATAGTCGACGCCTTCGTCACGCAAAAAGCGGACGAGCATCTCACCGCCAGATAAAAGCTCCACGTTGTTCACCTCTAAAACGCCAGAATACCGTCCGTTAAAAACCGACGGGTCTTAATAGGTTTACTTCTCAACAGAGCATGAGCGACGGTGGTCGCCGACTACGTCAGCACTGACTGAGCAAGTATTGGGATCGTCCCAAGTGTTGCGGGCTTTTCCCACCCAGCGCGAGGTAACGCGTTGCGGGTGTTACAGGTCGGCGCGGATATGCGCCTCATGATCTGCTGAGCGGGCCTGCTTCTGGCAGTCCCGATACAGCGGACTTTGGATTCTTCTGTTTCAGCCCCTTCAAGTCAAGCAATAATTGCGCTTTTTTCCAACTAAGCGCATGAGAACGAAGATTAAAGGGGCTTGAGGAGGGATAAAACTCGCCTGAATGTCGTCAAGCGGTAGAAATGTGCGCAAGACTGCCGAAAAACCCGGCAGTCAGGCAATTAACGAGCGTCGACGATCAATTGGTCGAACTTTTTCAGCGCATTGCGTAAGCCTATGCTTTCAAGCGGGCGATCGGCGTAAACCATCTCCGCCATCTCGAGGATCCCCGAAGCATTGGGCAATGGCAGGTCCTGCTCGAGGATCTGCTTCATGCGCACCAGGAAGATCCATTGCAGCCACTGGTGAAAGTCCAGGGTGTCCACCGAAAACGGCTCGACGCTGCTAAGCGCTTCAGCGCTGGGGGGCACTTCGTCCCACCAACCCTGCACACGTAACTCACGCTCAATCAGCAACAGCTGTTCGGCAATTGCCGGAAACCGTGCATCCATCAGAGGCTGACCTTGGCTTTTTGCCGCGCCTGGGCAGCACCGGCGGCGTCGCCTTGTGCGGCACGCGCGTCACCAATCAAAGCCCACAGGTTGGCTTGCAGGTCGGGGCGACCGTTGGCCAGGGTCAGGCCGCGACGGGCGAACTGCTCGGCTTGCGGCGCGTCGCCCTGGGCCATGCGCACCTGGGCCAGGCGATACAGCACTTGCGGCTCACGCGGCGCCACACGCTGGGCACGCTCAAGGCTCGACGATGCCCCGTTCAGGTCACCACCGGCCTGTTGCTGCTGGGCGGTGGTCAGCAAAGCCAGCACCGGCCCGTCCAGTTGCTCGTCAGCCGACAGGCCACCCGCGTTAGACGACGACGGAATACCGCTCGGCGTGGACGGCGGCATGTTGTAAGTGCCCTGGTTGATCGGCGCCGTCTGGATCGGCGCGGAGTTTGCCGGCCCCGAAGTGCTTGGCCCTGGCGTCCAAGGCTCGGCACTGATCGGCGCCGACGTCGCAGCCCCGCCGCCCGGCACCATCACCACCACGCCCGAATCCTGCGGTATGGCCTGAGGCGTGGCTTGGGCAGGACGCTTGACCACGGTCTGACGGAAACCGCCAGTGGCCGAGATACGGTCGTTATTTGAAACGTTCGTGCTTGAGTCCACCACGGGAATCGAACCGCGCTGCACGCTGGAGCAACCGCCGAGCATAACCAAGGCGGTAATAGCTGGAATCCACAACTTGTTCACTTGAAACCCTCTTTGCTTAATGCATCCAGCCCTTGACCCAATCCATCACCGAATCCGCGTCAGCGGGGGCACTGCCACCGCACGCAGCACCGGCGGGTGGCTCGCTGCCGCGAATATACGGCATCTGTACCGCGCCCGGACAGTTGGCATCGGAACCCTGCCCGGTATGCGGATCAATCCAGGCCTGCACGATGTTGTCCGGCTGCGGCATGTTAAGCGGCAACGGATCGGCCTTGCGCATGAAACTGGTCCACACCTGCAGCGCACCGGTCGCACCAGTGAACGGGGTTTTGCCGTTATCGTCGCGGCCCAGCCAGACCACGGCCAGCACATCCTGGCCGAAGCCTGCGAACCAGCTGTCGCGCGAATCGTTACTGGTGCCGGTCTTGCCCGCCAGCGTCAGGTTCGAGGGCAGCACGCTGTAGACCGAACGCCCGGTGCCTTCACGCATCACGCGCTGCATGGCGTTCTGGATCAGATAGATGGAACCCGCGTCAAAGCGCTGCTGGATCTGGAACGGGTAACGCTTGAGCGGTTCGCCATCGGCGGTCAGCACACTGCGAATGCCGCGCATCGGGGTATTGAAGCCACCGTTGGCGAGGGTTTGGTACATCGTCGCCACTTCCATCGGGGTCATGGCGCCAGCGCCCAGCAGCATCGATGGGAACGCCGGGAACTCACGGGTGATGCCCAGTCGCCCCAGGGTTTTCAGCACATTCGGCACGCCCACTTCAAGCCCAAGGCGCGAGGTGGAGATGTTGTAGGAATGTGCCAGGCCCTGGTACAGGAACACGGTGCCGTGGGAGCGACGATCAAAGTTCTGCGGCGTCCACACCTGGCCATCCGCCCCTTTGACCGACAGCGGGTCATCCGACAGCCAACTGGTCAGCGTGTATTTGCTTGGTTTTTCCAGGGCCGTGAGGTAGACCGCGGGCTTGACCAGCGAACCGATTGGCCGCACCGCATCCAGGGCACGGTTGAAACCGGCAAAACTGGCCTGGCGGCTGCCGATCATGGCCTGCACTTCACCGGTTTCCGGGTTGGTCACGACCATGGCTGCTTCGACTTCATCCGAACCTTTACGGCCGGTCAGGCGTTTGAAGGTGTCGTTGACCGACGCTTCGGCTTTCATCTGCAGGATCGGGTCGAAACTGGTAAAGATCCGCAGGCCTTCTTCGGTCAAGTCTTCGTCGCGGTAATCTTCACGCAACTGGCGTTTGACCAAGTCGATAAAGCCCGGGAATGAACTGTCGGCCAGCTTGCCGCGCGTGGTCACACCCAGTGGCATTTTTTTCGCCGCCGCAACTTGTTCAGCGGTGGCTACGCCCTGCTGTTCAAGTACATCCAACACCAGGTTACGGCGCTCAAGCGCACGTTCCGGGTTGCGGCGCGGGTTGTAATAGGACGGCCCCTTGACCATCCCCACCAGCAACGCGACTTGATGCAATTTCAATTCGGACAAGGGCTGGCCAAAGAAGAACTGGCTGGCCAAGCCGAAACCGTGCACCGCGCGCTGGCCGTCCTGGCCGACGAACACTTCGTTGAGGTACGCCTCGAGAATCTCCTGCTTGCTGTAATGCAGCTCCAGCAGCATGGCCATCATGGCTTCGGTGAGTTTACGGGTGAGGCTGCGCTCGTTGGTCAGGTAGAAGTTCTTGACCAATTGTTGCGTGAGCGTACTGCCGCCCTGGGTCATCTTGCCGCCGGACGTGTTGACCCAGATGGCGCGGGCAATCGACTTGGGCGACACACCCCAGTGGCTGTAGAAATCGCGGTCTTCCACGGCGATCAGCGTATCAAGCAGGTACGGCGGCACCTGATCAAGCTTGATCAGGATGCGATCTTCAAGGTTCTTGGGGTAAATACCGCCGATCAACAGCGGTTCCAGGCGCACCACGGGCAACTTGGAGCCATTGAGCGACGACAGTTCGGCAACGTAATCGCCGGAGAAGCGCACGCGCACCGGCTGGGCTTTCTCCAGGCCTTCATAGAACTGGAAGCCACGGGTATTCAAATCGACGGTATTGCCGCTGACAGCAGCGGCACCGGGGCCATTGCTCACGGGTTCGCGGCGATAGCCCAAGGCGTCGAGTTCGGTAAGGAAGTCTTCCTTGCTCAGCTTTTGGCCGGTGAACAATTCCAGCGGGCGTGCATATACCTTGGCCGGGATGGTCCAGCGCTTGCCGGAGAATTTCTCCTGCACCACGGCGTCGAGGTACACCGCGAAGCCTGCGAGCACCACAAGGCCTACCAGGCTCAGCTTGATGGCCCAGCCCAGCCACGGGCGCAGGCCGCGTGAAGGAGGTTTTTTACGGGAACGGGGAGATCGGGTTCGAGTCATGGCGGCGGATTATACGCACTTTATTGACGATCAACATGAGCCGGACAGCGGTTTGCACGACCGACCGTAACCGCCATAATGCCGGCCATGATTTCCCCCAGACTTTGAAGGATCGCCCGTGAGCCAGTCCCTGATCGCTGCCCTGCAAAACCCGGCTTTGTATCCCCATCCGGTTGAAGCGTTTCAAGTCATTGAGACCCATATTTCCTGGGTCATACTGACCGGCCCCTATGCTTATAAGCTGAAGAAGCCGATGAACTTCGGCTTTCTGGATTTCACCCAACTGGATGACCGCGGCCACTTCTGCCGCGAAGAGCTGCGCCTCAATCAGCGCCTGACCGAAGATTTGTATCTTGACGTGTTGCCAATCACCGGCAGCGCCGAAGCCCCGCAATTGGGCGGTGATGGCCCAATCATCGAATACGCGCTGAAAATGCGCCAATTCCCGCAGAGCCAGCTGCTCAGCACACTGCAAGCCAATGGCGAGGTTACCAGCGCGCACATTGATGATATGGCCAAGCAGATTGCGCACTTCCACCTCACTGCGCCGAAAGTGCCGCAAGACCACCCTGCTGGCACGCCGAATGAGGTGATGGCACCGGTTCGCCAGAACTTCGACCAGATCCGCCCGTTCCTCAGCGACAAAGCCGACCTGGCTCAACTCGAAGCCCTGCAAGCCTGGGCCGAAGCCAGCTTCGAACGCCTCAAGCCACTGCTGGCCCAGCGCAAACTCGAAGGCTTCACCCGTGAGTGTCACGGTGATATCCACTTGGGCAACGCCACCCTGATCGATGGCCAGGTGGTGATCTTCGACTGCATCGAGTTCAACGAGCCGTTCCGCTTCACCGATGTATATGCCGACACGGCCTTTCTGGCGATGGACCTGGAAGACCGCGGCCTCAAATCCCTGGCGCGCCGTTTTATCAGCCAGTACCTGGAGCTGACCGGCGACTATCAGGGCCTGGAAGTGCTGAACTTCTATAAAGCCTACCGTGCACTGGTGCGCGCCAAGGTGGCGTTGTTCAGCATGCCGAGCGAGGCCAGCCCGGTGCAACGCGCCACCACCCTGCGCCAATACCGCAACTATGCGAACCTGGCGGAAAGCTACAGCACTATTCCATCGCGCTTCCTGGCGATAACCCACGGTGTTTCGGCCGTCGGTAAAAGCCACGTGGCCATGCGTCTGGTGGAAGCCTTGGGTGCCGTGCGCCTGCGTTCGGATGTGGAACGCAAGCGCCTGTTTGGCGAACAAAAGGTCGAGAACACCCCGCAAGCCGGTATCTACGCCGCCGAAGCCAGCTCTGCCACCTACGCTCGGCTCAACGAAATCGCCGATACCGTCTTGCGTGCCGGCTACCCGGTAGTGCTGGACGCGACCTTCCTGAAAAGCGCACAACGCAATGCCGCCGCCAAGATTGCCGAGGCAACCGGTGCGCCCTTCCTGATCCTTGATTGCAACGCACCGCAAGCCGTTATCGCCAGCTGGCTGGCGCAACGTCAGGCGGATAAAAACGATCCTTCCGACGCGACGCTCACCATTATCGAAGAACAGCAGGCCAACCGTGACCCGCTGACCGCCGAAGAGCTGCTGCTGAGCAAACGCGTGGAAACCAACGAAAGCGGCACACTCGACGCTCTGGTAGCGCACATTCGCCAGCGTCTGCCCGGCCTGTAAGAAATATTTCTTGGTCGTGTCACCGATCTTCGGTGCACGACCGAGCAATAGTGGCACTATAATGGCGTCATAATTCCAACAGGAGTCGCCGTCATGAGTCAGCCCAAGCTTCTTGATACTCCGCTCTACGCACTCCTGCATAAAGACGACATCCGCGGCTTCAACCAGGAACGCCCCAAAGACGGCCCCATCGACATGCGTGGTGGCGACTTCCGGGGGTTGGACCTGCGTGACCTGAACGCCACGGGCGTGGATTTCACCGACGCCTACTTCCGCTCTGCCGACCTGCGCGGCCTGGACCTGCGCGAGTGCTCGCTGGAAGGCGCCAGCCTGGCCCATGCGCAGATTTCCGGCACCTACTTCTCCCCCGAACTGACGGCTGACGAAATCCTCATGTCGGTCAATTTCGGCACTCGTTTGCGCTACCGCACCAAGTAACTTCATCTTTCGGGCCCCAGCTACGCCTCACGCGTAGCGGCGCCTCCTGCCTGCTTGTCGGCAACACCCTCAAAAATTCTTATAAGCTTTTCAGCCGTTCCTGACCAAAGAACCACGCTTTTCCTACTGAGCGCTACACTCCTTTTCAGGCTTGCCTGGTCACGATACCCACCGCACCATTCGGCCGTCGCAAGGAGGCTTGATGAACGATGAGCTGCAACACCTGAAAAACCTGGGCAAGACGTCGGCGCAGTGGCTGCATGCGGTGGGCATCCACAGCGCGTCCGACTTACGTCGCCTGGGAGCTGTCGATGCCTACCGAGCCGTGCGCACTCGCGGGTTTCGGGCCTCGAAAGTGCTGCTGTATGCAATCGAGGGAGCCTTGATGGACGTGCATTGGAACGACATCCCGACGGAACGCAAGGAGGCATTGAACCGTCAGTTGGAAGCGATTTCAGCGCGTCAGAAAATTTAGGTCTGCAAGAATCCCCAATGTTCATGGGCAGTTCGAACACGTGTTTGAGAAAAACGGCAGATCGTTGAAAAACAGATGTTGACTCTCAAATGAGAATCGTTATGATTATCACAACTGGTCGCGAGATCAGCCGATAACTGAAAGACCATTGGTTCGGACTCTCAGATTATCTCCTCATCAGGCTAATCACGGTTATTTGACCCGGCTCTTGCCGGGTCTTTTTTTACCTGTAAAAAAGCCGATTCAGCGCGCAATGATCAACGGATGCCCACGCTCCGGGTGCGGCTGTACCAGCACCTCCAAACCAAACACCGCCTTAAGTGGCTCGGGCCGCATCACCTGCGCCGGCGTATCCAACGCGTGTGGGCGCCCCTGCTCCAGCAACAGAATTCGGTCGCAATAACGCGCCGCCAGGTTCAGGTCATGGAGAATCACCAGCACCGCAGCGCCGCGATCCGCGAATGTACGTATAGCTTGCAGGGTCGTGTGTTGGTGCAAGGGGTCAAGCATCGAGGTCGGCTCATCCAACAGCAGGGTCTGCCCGGCTTCCCCCGGCCATAACTGCGCCAACACTCGCGCCAGATGCACACGCTGGCGTTCACCACCCGACAGCGCCA
This sequence comes from Pseudomonas edaphica, assembly GCF_005863185.1. GTDB lineage: Bacteria > Pseudomonadota > Gammaproteobacteria > Pseudomonadales > Pseudomonadaceae > Aquipseudomonas > Aquipseudomonas edaphica. The sequence continues at coordinate 5,306 of NZ_VBVZ01000063.1, read as the reverse complement.
GGTAGCTGCGTCCGCTTAAATGGCCCACGTCTGCCGCGTGCAGCGCCGCCTCGATGATTTCGTCATCACGCACGCGTCCGGTCTGATGGGGCAAGCGGCCCATGCCTACAACCTCCTCGACACGAAATGCGAAATCCAGCGTGGAAGTCTGCGGCAACACTGCCAAACGTTGGGCACGTTGCGGCCCGCTCCAGTCCGTCAAGGCTTGCTGATCCAGCCACACCTTGCCCTGATCCGGCTTCAGCTCGCCGCACAACGCACCGAGCAGCGTGCTCTTGCCTGCTCCGTTAGGGCCGAGCACACCGAGCACTTCACCCGGCAGCAAGTCCAGGGTGACATCCGTCAGCACGGTTTTATCGCCACGCCGGACCTGCAACGCTTCTACTCGCAGCATCAGGCGCGCCCTCGCAACAATAAATAAAGAAAAAACGGCGCGCCGATAAAGGCCGTCACGATGCCGATCGGCAGTTCAGCCGGCGCCAGCGCCAGGCGTGCCACCAGGTCAGCAAACAGCAACAGGCTCGCGCCCGCGAGCACAGACGCCGGCAACAACACCCGATGATCCGGCCCGGCCAACAAGCGCACCAGATGCGGCACCACCAGCCCGACAAACCCGATCATGCCCGCCGCCGCTACCGCCGCGCCCACACCGAGGGCCGTGCAAAACACCAGTTCACGCTTGAGCCCTTCAACATCAATGCCAAGGTGATTGGCTTCGGACTCACCCAGCAACAATGCATTCAAGGCTTTTGCACGGCGCGGCAACCACAGCGCCACACCGGCGCTCACCAACAGCAATGGCCACAACCGCGAATAGCTGGCGCCATTGAGGCTGCCAAGATTCCAGAACGTCAGCGTGCGCAAGGTGGCGTCATCGGCCAGATAGGTAAACAACCCCACCGCCGAACTGGCCAGGGCGGTAAGCGCGATACCGGCAAGCAGCATCGTTGCAACGTTGGTCTGGCCGTTGCGGCGCCCCAGGCGATAGACCAGGGCAGTGACGCCCAAACCGCCAAGAAACGCGCACAACGACAGCAGATAAGGCCCGAACGCATCCGGCAGGCCACCAAAAAAAGAACCGCCGACGATAGCAATCGCCGCCCCGAGCGCCGCGCCGCTGGACACACCGACCAACCCCGGATCGGCCAGCGGGTTGCGAAACAAGCCCTGCATCGCCACACCCGACAATGCCAGCACACCACCTACCGCCAAACCCAGCAAGGTTCGCGGCAAACGAATCTGCCCCAGGATCAATTCGGCCTGCTCCAGGCCCTGGGCTTCAATCGGTACGCCCATCAGGCGCAAGGCGGCCTTGAGCGTATCCAGCAACGGCAGGCTGACCGGCCCCAGGGCCAGTGAAAGCCAGATTGCCAGAGGGCATAACAGCGCCAGCCCGATAAACAGCGTTTTCGGTTTAACCAGAGTCGTCATGGGGCAGGTTTAGCCTGGGACGGATAAAACCCGGCAGACAATTGCACCAGGCTTTGCGGCAGACGCGGCCCGAGCCCGCCGACCAGCAGGGTCGGGTCCAGCTCAAACACGCGGCCGTTTTTGGCGGCCGGGGTCGACGCCAGAATCGGGTTTTCCTTGAACAAGGCCGCCCGAGCGGCATCGCCAGTGAGTGCGCGATCAGCAAACACCAGCACATCAGGACTCAGCCCGGCCAGCGACTCCACCGAAAACGGCTTATAGCCCGTGTGGGTCGCCAGGTTATGCCCGCCCGCCTGCTGCAACATCCAATCGGCGGCCGTGTCCTTGCCTGCAATCAGCGGTTTGCCACCTGCATGCCCTAGCAACAAAAGCACACCCGGCGCCTTTTGCGTGGCCTGGGCCTTGGCGACCCAGGCTTGCTGCTGATCCAGCTTTTGTTCATATCCGGTAAACAATTCGTTGGCCTTGGCTTCATCACCCAACAGCTTGCCCAAGTGCTGAAGGTTGCCTTTCAAGGTCGGCAAATTCGGCTCTGCCGAGAACATCTCCACCTGCACGCCCGCGCCGCGAATTTGCGCCAGCACCGGCGGTGGGCCCATCTCTTCAGTCCCGACCAGAACCTGCGGACGCAGGCTTAAAATCCCTTCCGCCGACAGTTGCCGCTGATAACCGATGCTCGGCAACGCCTTGAGCGATGCTGGATGCTGGCTGGTGGTATCCACCCCCACCAGCTTTGACTCCCCGCCCAGCGCCGTGACCCATTCCGATAGCGCCCCACCGGCGCTGACCCAGCATTGCGGCAGTTCAGAGGCTTGCGCCCCGTGGTTGACCAGCAGTGAGGCAACAAGCGCAATAGCGCTGGTACTCAGGCGCATAACAGGGTTTCCTTCCAAGGGCGGGGCCACTCAAGCACTCATGGATGTGACAGATAAACCCTGTCTGGCATCGTACAGAGCACCCAATCAGCTAACGGGCGAAGCCGGCATTTGATAATTGTTTGCATTTGAACGTCAAGGCACTTAAGGATTGTTATGAAGCTTCTCTGCCCCTCAGATGCCCTGGCGCCCAACAGCAGCCGTGGTTTTGAAATAGACGGTTGCAAAGTGTTGGCCGTGCGCCGTGACGGCGTGGCGTACTTCTACCTCAACCGCTGCCCCCATCGCGGCATCCCGCTGGAATGGCAGCCCGACCAGTTCCTGGACAGCAGCGCCAGCCTGATCCAGTGCGCCACCCACGGCGCCTTGTTCCTGATCGAAAGCGGCGAGTGCATCGCCGGGCCGTGCGCGGGCCAAAGCCTTAAAGCCCTGCCCGGCCGTGAAGACGCGCAAGGCCTGTGGGTGCAACTCTAGTCGCCGATCATCACGTCCAGGCGCCGGTCGATGATAATTTCCTGCGGCGTGACCCGCGCACCATAGGCCAACACCTCCACGCCGGCCGCCTTGGCCTCGCGCAGCGCAGCGGCGTAGCCCGCATCGATTTCCACCGCCGGGCGTACAGCGTCAATCCCCGACAGGTTCACGCAATACAACTGCACCGCACGCACGCCCTCACGCGCCAGGTGTGCCAACTCGCGCAAATGCTTGGCGCCACGTTGGGTCACCGCGTCGGGAAACGCTGCCACCGGCGAGCCATCAAAGCCCAAGGTGACGCTCTTGACCTCCACATACGCCGTGCCGTGTGGGTACTCCAAGCGAAAATCGATACGGCTTTTTTCCTGGCCGTAAGGCACTTCGCGCTTCAAGGCGGTAAAACCGTTGAGTTCAGTGATCACCCCGGCGCGCAACGCCTCCTCCACCAGTTGGTTGGCACGCGCGGTGTTGACGCATGCCAGCCGGCCTTGGGGGGTTTCGGCAATTTCCCAGGTACCCGGCAATTTACGCTTGGGGTCTGTGGAGCGACTGAACCAGACCTGGCCGCCCTCCACCATGCAATTGAGCATCGAGCCGGTGTTGGGGCAGTGAATGGTCAGCAACTCGCCGGTCAGCGTTTCGATATCGGTGAGAAAGCGCTTGTAGCGGCGGATCAGCCGCCCTTCTTCGAGGGGAGGATTAAAGCGCATCAGCCTTGCCAGCTCCGCAAGCCACGGGCGATGCGTTCCACCGCCTCCTGTAGCCGATCGAGGTTTTGCGTGTAGGCAAAACGCACATGGTGGCCGGCCTGATAACGACCGAAATCCAGGCCCGGCGTAAACGCCACATGCTCGGTTTCAAGGAAATGACGGCAAAACGCGAAGGCATCACCGCCGAACGCGCTGATATCGGCGTACAAATAGAACGCGCCTTCGGGCTCTACGGCGATGCCGAAACCCAACTCGCGCAAGGCTGGCAGCAGGAAATCCCGGCGGCGCCCGAACTCGGCGCGGCGCTCTTCCAGAATGCTCAGGGTTTGCTCGGTGAAACACGCCAGCGCCGCGTACTGGGCCATGCTCGGCGCGCTGATGTAGAGGTTTTGCGCCAACTTCTCCAATTCGCCCACCGCCGCCGGGGGCGCCACCAGCCAGCCGAGGCGCCAGCCGGTCATGCCGAAATACTTCGAAAAACTATTTAAGACGAAGGCATCGTCGTCGACTTCCAGCACGCTGGCGGCATCGGTGCCGTAGGTGAGGCCGTGATAGATCTCGTCCACCACCAAATGGCCGTTACGCGCCTTGATTGCACTCGACAACCCCGCCAGTTCGTCGCGGGTCAGAATGGTGCCGGTCGGGTTGGCTGGTGAGGCCACCAGCGCGCCAACGCTGTCTGCATTCCAGTGTTTGGCCACCAGCTCAGCGGTCAATTGGTAGCGCACGTCCGGGCCAACCGGCACCAGCTGCGCAGCGCCTTCCACTAGCCGCAGGAAATGTCGGTTGCACGGGTAGCCTGGGTCGGCCAACAGCCAGTGCTTGCCCGGATCGACCAGCAGGCTGCTGGCCAGCAGCAACGCGCCAGAGCCACCGGGCGTGATCAGAATACGCTCAGGGTCGACGCTCAGGCCGTAGCGCTGCTGGTAAAAACCACTGATGGCCTGGCGCAGTTCGGGCAGCCCACGGGCCGCGGTATAGCGCGTCTTGCCGTTGGCCAGCGCGGCCTGGCCAGCCTGGATAATCGGCTCGGCCGTGGTGAAATCCGGCTCGCCGATCTCCAGGTGGATAACATCATGGCCAGCCGCCTGCAGCTCATTGGCTCGCGCCAGTAACGCCATAACGTGAAAAGGTTCGATGGCGCGACTGCGCGCACTGTAGGGCTGGGCCATTAGCCTTCCTTAACGGTGAGGACAAAATCAGGATTCTACCGAACCCGCGCGGTAAAACATGCTCTATTGCCTGCTCGGTCCTCCGTGCTGAACCGGGCAAGCGCCTGCAAAACGACTAAAATCAACATTCGAGACACGCTATACCCAGCCATGGCGTGCCATGACAGTTTGCAAGCCTGCCACGTTGGGCCTCGACAACCGGGAGTGGCGCACCCCGAATCTATCTGGTAAGTTCGCCCGCTTGCAGCCGCAGGGCCGGCAGGTGTCGGTGACGTTGCAATCCTGCGCAATGGATTAGAAGAGTGAGAGGCGGTCTATTCATGTCCACCCAAGCAAAGCAACAGCAGACTCAAGGCCTCGGCGGCTTCGAACCCTATGTGGAAAAAAAGGGCGAGGAGTACATGGGCGAGCCCATGCGCGAGCACTTCACCAAGATCCTGAACAAGTGGAAACAGGACTTGATGCAGGAGGTTGATCGTACCGTTGACCACATGAAGGACGAAGCAGCCAACTTTCCTGATCCGGCCGACCGTGCGAGCCAGGAAGAAGAGTTCGCCCTTGAACTGCGAGCGCGTGATCGAGAGCGCAAGCTGATCAAGAAGATCGACAAGACCCTGCAACTGATCAAGGACGAGGAATACGGC
>NZ_VBVZ01000639.1 GCF_005863185.1 Pseudomonas edaphica | reverse complement strand
CGATAGCGGTGGGTCAGCTTAAGAATATTTCCCTGATAGACCGCCATCGCAGGCAAGCCAGCTCCCACAGTAGACCTCCAACGTATTCAAGACAGCAAAAAGGCGCCCTTGGGCGCCTTTTTACTGTGTTGCGATCAGCTATCAGGCCATTTCGGCGGTGGTTTCGAACTCGAAGGTCAGCTCGCCATCCTTCAGGTCGATGTGCACCACGCCACCATGGTCGGAAAGCTCGCCAAACAGGATCTCTTCGGCCAGTGGCCGCTTGATCTTGTCCTGGATCAGACGCGCCATTGGACGAGCGCCCATTGCCGAGTCGTAGCCACCCTGGGCCAGCCAGTTGCGCGCCGCGTCCGTTACGTCAAGCTGCACGCGCTTGTCTTCCAACTGCGCTTGAAGCTCGGTAAGGAACTTGTCCACCACGCTTTTGATGACCTCATGGCTGAGGCGACCAAACTGGATAATGGTGTCCAGACGGTTGCGGAACTCCGGCGTGAAGCTCTTCTTGATCACCTCCATCGCATCGGACGAGTGATCCTGATGCGTAAAGCCAATAGAGGCTCGCGCAGCAGTCTCGGCACCGGCGTTGGTGGTCATGATCACGATGACGTTGCGGAAGTCCGCCTTGCGCCCGTTGTTGTCGGTCAGGGTACCGTGGTCCATGACCTGCAGCAGCAGGTTGAAGACTTCCGGGTGAGCCTTCTCGATTTCATCGAGCAACAACACGCAGTGTGGCTGCTTGGTGATGGCTTCGGTCAGCAGGCCGCCCTGGTCGAACCCGACATAGCCCGGAGGCGCGCCGATCAGGCGCGACACGGTGTGGCGCTCCATGTATTCGGACATGTCGAAACGCACCAGCTCAATACCCATGGCCTTGGCCAATTGCCGCGCCGCTTCGGTCTTGCCGACGCCGGTCGGGCCTGCGAACAGGAACGATCCGACCGGTTTGTCCGGCGACTTGAGGCCTGCACGCGAGAGCTTGATTGCGGTGGACAGCGCGTCGATAGCGGCATCCTGGCCGAACACCGTGAGCTTGAGGTCGCGCTCCAGGTTACGCAGCAGTTCCTTGTCGGAACTGTTGACGTGCTTGGGTGGAATACGTGCGATCTTGGCCACGATGTCCTCGACTTGAGGCACGTCGATGCGCTTCACACGCTTCTCGACCGGCTGCAGGCGCTGGTAGGCACCCGCCTCGTCGATCACATCGATGGCCTTGTCCGGCATATGCCGGTCATTGATGTAGCGCGACGCCAGCTCAGCAGCAGCGCGCAGGGCTTCATCGGTGTACTCGATGCCGTGATGCGCCTCGAAGCGTCCCTTGAGGCCGCGCAGGATGCCGATGGTGTCTTCAACCGAAGGCTCGGAGACGTCGACTTTCTGGAAACGACGCGCCAGGGCACGGTCTTTTTCGAAGATCCCGCGAAATTCCTGGAACGTGGTCGAGCCAATGCAGCGGATATCACCCGACGACAACAACGGCTTGAGCAGGTTGGAGGCGTCCATCACCCCACCGGACGCCGCGCCGGCGCCAATGATGGTGTGGATTTCATCGATAAACAGAATCGCCTGCGGGCGTTTTTTCAGCTCGCCGAGCAGCGCCTTGAAGCGCTTCTCGAAATCGCCACGGTACTTGGTCCCGGCGAGCAATGCGCCAAGATCAAGGGAGTAGACGACGCTGTTGGCCAGCAGATCAGGCACCTGGTTATCAACGATGCGCTTGGCCAGGCCTTCGGCAATTGCGGTTTTACCCACGCCGGCCTCACCCACCAGCAACGGATTGTTCTTGCGACGACGCGCGAGGATCTGCGCTACACGCTCAACCTCAAGCTCACGCCCCACCAGCGGATCAATCCGCCCCTGGCGCGCCAGTTCGTTAAGGTTGCTGGCATAGGCATCCAGTGGATTGCCCGAAGAAGAAGACTCACCGCCCTCGTCGTCCTGCATATCCTGCTCACCCTCGGAATGATCGCCGTGCCCTGGCACTTTGGAGATACCGTGGGCGATGTAGTTGACGACATCAATACGGGCAACGCTCTGCTGCTTGAGCAGGAACACTGCCTGGCTTTCCTGTTCGCTGAAAATCGCCACAAGCACATTGGCGCCCGTGACCTCACGCTTACCGGAGCTCTGTACGTGGAAGACAGCACGCTGCAATACCCGCTGGAAGCCCAGGGTTGGCTGGGTCTCACGGTCCTCGTCATGCACGGGGATCAGTGGCGTGGTGGAGTCGATGAACTCCTGCAGGTCATGCTTGAGTTTGTCGAGGTTGGCGCCGCACGCACGCAGAACGGTGGCGGCAGCTTCGTTATCCAAAAGTGCCAGCAGCAGGTGCTCGACGGTCATGAATTCATGACGCTTCGAACGAGCCTCCTTGAAGGCAAGATTGAGGGTGACTTCGAGCTCGCGGTTTAACATAGCTTCACCTCATACCCAAGTGGTCGGCGTTAACCGTCCTTCTCGATTTCACAGAGTAGCGGATGCTGGCTTTCCCTGGCGTACTGGTTGACCTGCATGGCCTTTGTCTCGGCGATGTCACGGGTAAACACTCCACATACTGCCCGTCCTTCTGTGTGAACGGCCAGCATTACCTTGGTCGCCAGCTCGCGGTTCAGGTTAAAAAACACCTCGAGCACTTCGACGACGAAATCCATCGGTGTGTAGTCATCATTAAACAAAACCACCTTGTACATCGGCGGCGCCTGAAGAGCAGGCTTCGCCTCCTGGACAGCAATGCCTGCAGAACCGTCGTCATCGTGTTCCTGATCCGGGCGATCCTGATTGAATGTTAGTCGAATCTGGCTGTTTGCATGCATGGAAAGAAAGGTTCGTCAGTGGTTCAAATACAGTGGTGGGGGCGACCTGTCAGATTTTCAACTACTGACCGGTTGGTCGCCTTGACTATCGGCGAAACGGTGTTACAACCAATAGAACCCACAGTGGGTAAAAAAGGTCCGCGCAGTCAACCTTATTTATTCGGGTTAGGACGGATAAACTGGATGATACTCCAGTGATGGAGTCTGGTGCAGAGGGATATGGTTATGTCTGGCGTCAAGGTCAGTGGCAAGGTCAAATGGTTTAACAACGCCAAGGGATATGGGTTCATCAACGCAGATGGAAAATCCGGAGAAGACCTCTTCGCGCATTATTCAGCGATTACCATGGATGGGTACAAGACCCTAAAAGCGGGCCAGCCTGTGGAGTTTTTAATCATTCAAGGGCCGAAAGGGCTGCACGCCGTCGAAATTTGTGCAGCCTGCGCAGTTACATCGGGAACAATCCACGACGAAACGCACGAAACAAAGCCCAGGACAAGTCAGGCCACCCCATCAAAAAAGAAACAAACGGCCTGATAACGCCTTAAGCAATACGGCACAAAAAAGCCGGCCATTCTGAGTCATCAGAATGGCCGGCTTTTTTACAGCAGCGCTTTACATATGCTCAATCAACGCATCACCAAACC
>NZ_VBVZ01000638.1 GCF_005863185.1 Pseudomonas edaphica | reverse complement strand
CGAGCTGGACCGCCAGGCCAACCGCCTGGCCCATGCGCTGATCGCTCGTGGCGTCGGCCCGGAAGTGCGGGTGGCGATTGCCATGCCGCGCAGTGCGGAAATCATGGTGGCGTTCCTCGCAGTGATGAAAGCCGGTGGCGTGTATGTGCCGCTGGACATCGAATACCCGCGTGATCGTTTGCTGTACATGATGCAAGACAGCCGCGCCAAGTTGCTGCTGAGCCACACCAGCGCCTTGCCGCAATTGCCGCTCGCCGAGGGTCTGGACACACTGGCCATTGACCGCACCGAAGACTGGACCGGCTACAGCGATACCGCGCCGCAGGTAAATCTGGATGGCGATAACCTCGCCTACGTGATCTACACCTCCGGCTCCACCGGCATGCCCAAGGGTGTGGCCGTTTCCCACGGGCCGTTGGTGGCGCACATCATCGCCACCGGCGAACGCTACGAAACCGGCCCGGCCGACTGCGAATTGCATTTCATGTCCTTTGCCTTCGACGGCTCTCACGAAGGCTGGATGCACCCGCTGATCAACGGCGCCAGCGTGCTGATCCGCGACGACAGCCTGTGGCTGCCCGAATACACCTACGCGCAAATGCACCGTCACAACGTGACCATGGCCGTGTTCCCGCCGGTGTACCTGCAACAATTGGCCGAGCATGCCGAGCGCGATGGCAACCCGCCCAATGTGCGCGTGTACTGCTTCGGCGGCGATGCGGTGGCACAGGCCAGCTACGACCTGGCGTGGCGCGCGTTGAAACCGACTTACCTGTTCAACGGCTACGGCCCGACCGAAACCGTGGTTACGCCGCTGCTGTGGAAAGCCCGTCGCGGCGACCCCTGCGGCGCGGTCTATGCGCCGATTGGCACGCTGCTGGGCAACCGCAGCGGCTACGTGCTGGACTCGCAACTCAACCTGCAACCCATCGGCGTGGCTGGTGAGCTGTACCTGGGCGGCGAAGGCGTGGCGCGTGGTTATCTGGAACGCCCGGCACTCACCGCCGAACGTTTTGTGCCGGACCCGTTCGGCAAGCCCGGCAGCCGTGTGTATCGCAGCGGCGACCTGACCCGTGGCCGTGCGGACGGCGTGGTGGATTACCTCGGGCGTGTCGACCATCAGGTGAAAATCCGTGGTTTCCGTATTGAGCTGGGTGAAATCGAGGCGCGCCTGCGTGAGCAGGACAGCGTCGGCGAAACCGTCGTCGTGGCCCAGGAAGGCCTGGCCGGTAAGCAATTGGTCGCCTATGTAGTGCCCGCCACCGTGCAGCTCGACCACACCGCGTTCCGCGACAGCCTGCGCCGGGCCCTGAAAACCCGGCTACCGGATTACATGGTGCCGACGCACTTCATGTTCCTGGACCAAATGCCATTGACCCCCAACGGCAAACTCGACCGCAAGGGCTTGCCCGAGCCGGATGCGAGCCTGATGCAGCAGCACTACGTCGCCCCGCAAACCGAGCTTGAGCAGCAGCTCGCCGCAATCTGGGCCGAGATTCTGCACCTGCCCCGCGTGGGCCTGGACGACAACTTCTTCGAAGTGGGCGGCCACTCCCTGCTGGCGATCCAGATCACCTCGCGGGTGCAGGCCGAACTGGGGCTGGAAGTGCCGCTGGTGGAAGTGTTCCAGACCGAAACGTTGCGCGCCTATGCCCAGGCCGCTGCCACCTTCCGCGCCGGCAGCGCGGAAGACTTTGATGATCTTCGTGACTTTTTGAGCGAACTAGAGGCGATTTGAACCATGCTTTCCAACCCTAATATCGATCTGGTTTCGCGCTTTCTTCGCCTGCCTCTGGAACAGCGTCAACAGTTCTACCAACGCCTGCAAAGCCGTGGCATGAGTTTCGCGCAACTGCCGATCGCCTCGATTCGCGAGGACGGCCAGCACGCACCGCTGTCTTATGCCCAGGAGCGCCAGTGGTTTCTCTGGCAACTGGACCCGGACAGCGCGGCCTATCACGTCCCCGGCGCCTTGCGCCTGAGCGGGCGCCTGGACAAGGCCGCGCTGCAGCGCAGCTTCGACACGCTGGTGACACGCCATGAAAGCCTGCGCACCCGTTTGCACCTGGAGGGCGAGCAGCGTGCCCAGCAAGTATTGGCCCAGGCTGTGATCGAGATCGCTGAACACTCAGCCGACGAGGCCGGGCTAAAAGCAAGCGTCGAAGCTGAAATCGCCCGACCTTTCGATTTGCAGCAAGGTCCGTTATTGCGGGTCAGCTTGTTCGGCCTAAGCGAAGAAGAGCATGTGCTGGTGCTGGTTCAGCACCATATCGTCTCTGACGGTTGGTCGATGGGCGTGATGGTGCAAGAGCTGATGCAGCTTTATGCCGCCTACAGCCAGGGCCAGGAGTGCACGTTGGTACCGCTGCCGATCCAGTATGCCGATTACGCGTTGTGGCAACGCCGCTGGATGGAGGCGGGGGAGAAGGCCCGTCAACTGGATTACTGGCGTGAGCTGCTCAGTGGCACGCAGCCGGTGCTGGAACTGCCGCTCGATCACCCGCGCCCGGCACAGCAGAGTTTCCTTGGCGCACGCCAGGACATTGCCCTGGAACCCGCCCTGGTCGCCGGTCTCAAGGCCTTGGCCCAGCGCGAAGGGGTGACGCTATTCATGCTGCTGTTGGCGTCGTTTCAGGTATTTCTGTATCGCTACAGCGGGCAGTCGGACATTCGCGTCGGCGTGCCGATCGCCAACCGCAACCGCGTCGAGACCGAATCGCTGATCGGCTTTTTCGTCAACACGCAGGTGCTCAAGGCCGATCTCGACGGCCAGATGACCTTCGCCCAACTGCTGCAACACACCAAGCGCCGCGCGCTGCAAGCCCAGGCCCATCAGGATTTGCCCTTCGAGCAACTGGTCGAAGCGCTGCAACCCGAACGCAGCCTTAGCCATAACCCGCTGTTTCAGGTGATGTTCAATCACCAGGCCAAGACCCCATCCGCAGAGCAGCAACTGCCGGGCCTGCGTGTGGCCAGCCTCGAACTGGAAACCCAAAGCGCCCAGTTTGACCTGAGCCTGGATACCCAGGAAACCGGCGACGGCCTCTGGGCCTCCCTGACCTATGCCACCGACTTGTTCAACACGGCGACCGCCTCGCGCATGCTGGGCCATTGGCTGAACCTGTTGCGCGCCGCCGTGGCCAACCCTGCAATGGCCTTGCAGGACCTGGCGACGCTGGACGCCACGGAGCGCCAACAACTCCTCTACCAGTGGAATGCCACCGAGCGCGCCTACCCGCAAGGCCAGTGGGTGCATCAGTTGATTGAAGCGCAGGTGCTGGCGCAACAGGATGCACCGGCATTGCGTTTTGGTGACGTTTCGCTGAGTTACGCTGAACTGAACCGCCGCGCCAATCGCCTGGCCCATCGTTTGATCGAGGCCGGCGTTGGCCCGGATGCGCTGGTGGGGCTGGCGGTGGAGCGCTCCATCGAGATGGTGGTGGGGCTGCTGGCGGTGCTCAAGGC
>NZ_VBVZ01000637.1 GCF_005863185.1 Pseudomonas edaphica | reverse complement strand
GGGCGCGAAGCGGCCCTGACACCTCACGCCGCGATACATCTGGAAACCCGCGTTGACTCCCCTGGGGCTGCTGCGCAGCCCAACGCGGGGCAAGCCCGCTCGCCACAACACCCCGCCTCTCAGCTTTGATCGGTGTTGCCTGATCGACATGCAGTGTTAAAGGCCAGCAATCCATATCCCTTAACCTTGCAGGAAGCTTCCTAAGCAGCCCTTCGGCCTTGCGCCTGCGCATGCCACTGGCTAGCCTGTGCTCTGTCGCTGCCTATCAGCGAACAGGTGTGGAAACCTGAAACAAGTAGGCCCCTTATCAGGAGCTTATGCATGAGCAATACAACGCGCTTCACCCCCAGCCGCGAAATATTTGAACGCGCCCTGAGCCACTACCTGCAACCCACCTCACCGCAGCCCTTTACAGTGCATCACGACCTCAGCTTCGAAGACGCCCTCGCCCAACTCTGCGACCTGCTGCGCTGCGCAGCCGCCACCGCTGCCGACACCACCCAAGGCCTGACAGGCGATCAACGCCACATGGCCGGTGCCACCGAACACCTGATCGACATGGCCCAAACCCTAGCCGACCGTGCACTGGAGTGCCTGCAACCCAAAACCTGCTGACACACCACAAACCAACTGTGGGAGCTGGCTTGCCTGCGAAGGCGGTGTGTCAGTGCGGGGTTAATGACTGATACACCCCCGTAGGCAGCAAGCCGAACTGAGCACTTTCCCTCATGAGCCAATTTGCCGATTCAGGAAGGTTTTTTAAAAAAAAATAGGGGTCAGACCACGTTTAGAAAAAAAATAGGGGTCAGACCACGTTTAGTGCTCCGTCAGAAGAATAGTGGTCTGATCCCACTCGATCTCTTTTGCTCCATCTACACTGCTTTAATCGCTGAAATCAGACCCAAAAGCTCGGACTCAGTCAACTCAAACTCCTCACCGTCCTCCATTGCCATCAATGTGAGAAGTGCTCGATCCATGCGAGCAGTGATTTCTAAGCCATGGTTTTGATAAATTTCAAATGCCAGTTTAGAAATCCTAAAGACATCAAAACCGTTAACCAGTGCTTTTTCTAAATCCATAGCGAGGTCGGCTTGTGAGTACATATTCCTAACTCTTCAACTCTGGAAAAATAGGGGCCAATCCACGCTTAATACTCAGCAAGAACAATAGTGGTCTGACCCTGAGGGATCCCCCGCTTATGTAAACAGCAACAACGGCCAAGCTCAGCGCCCGGCCGCCTCAAGCGCTTTTTAACTCACTTGCTTTCTTTTGCAATGGTACCCAACGACGCGTCCTTGACCAGATAACGGCCTTCCACATCGCTCAGCACTTTGAGGCTGTTGCGCGCCACGGCGAAGCCCATTTCGACTTCCTGCTTGAGGTAAACCACCTCACCGGCCTTGACGTTGATCGGCATGTCAGCCCAGTTTTCAGCTTTGGAACTGATCACGTGCTGGCCCGGCGACACGAAGAAATAAATGTACTGGTTACCACGGTTGTAACCCATCTCCGAGTCGGCTTCCTTGTCATCCAGGAACACGTTGAACCGCACCATCATCCCCACGTTGCTTGGGCGCACGACATACACCAGGCCTTTATCGGCGACGGCGGCCTTGGGCAACGAGTAGTTCGCCACGTCAGCCTGCATCTTCTCCACCGACGGCGTCGAGGAGCAACCAAACAGCGTGGCCAGGGACAATACAACAGCAGCTTTGCAGAACAGCTTGATCATGTACTTCTTCCTTGTGGTGTGACGGTAGAGCGGGTTGAGAGCGCCGGCGATTGGCAAGCGCAGGTTCTTTGATGCGTTTAATCATCGCCAGGGTATCGGCCGCGGGGATGAAGACGTGAAGCGTTGTGCGTGGGCCAGCACTTTGATGCCTTGCGGGGGTTTGGGCGCGGGGCTTGTAGTCCGGCCCGTCGCCCATATGGCGATCAGGTTGGCAACCTGACAAGAGAGTGCAAAAGCAACCCGCTTCTTTCATTAATTTTCCGAAGTCCTTTGTTGCTTAAATAAATCTGTCCCCATTTCGCCTGGGGCGGATGCCTGGGAAGAGAGCTCAGAAAAATGGGACAGATTTATTTAACTTTCCGAGCCCTTTGTTACTTAAACCAACCCATCCCCTTTTCCCTAAATACCTACCAGGACAAAAATGGCAATAAATTTCATTTTTAAGTGGGAAGGCGGGCTAACCTTTGCCATCACAGAGAAGAACCTCAAGCGCGGACTTAGCCTTATCCACCACTAACTGCCACTCTTTCTTCTCCAAGTAATCCTTATCAGAAAGATCAACGCCATACTTATCAAAAACCACATCAATGGCACTCACAAGGGCTGCCATAGAACTGGCTTCTTCCGTATTTCTCAGAACCACACCTATCCAAGCATAGGGATCCTTAGCGAGCCCGGTATCATCATATAAGAAATGCACAGTGTAATCGAGTTTGTCATACCCAGACTCTGGCAAGGAGTGTTCAACCCAGGCCCGATACTGATAATTAGCGTCTGACAACCCACCCATATAAGACAGAAGCTCCTCCCTCATTGTCGGTAGCTCCAGCTCGGAAAGTTCAGTACGTTTCATTTTTACACTCACCCAAGGACATAAGAAAAAAGGTGCCAAATTTACTTGTGATATCGACCACGTAAAATCAAATAAATTACCCACATTTTCCGCCCAGGGGAGAAAAAGCGGACGGATTTATTTGATTTTCCGAGTTCTTTGTTACTTAAAAAAATCTGTCCCCTTTTCGCCCCAGAGCCTTTTAACCTACACGTTGAAACCAGAGCTACCACCCTCAAGCAGTGCCGGGCTTCCCGTCGTCATAGATGTCGGCAAGACCGCGTACCTTAGTCAAGTTGCCGGTTTGAATCACGATGGTTTTGGCGAACATATCGCCGAGGCGGGTTCTGGACTCAAGGAAAATCCACACCCAGTCGATGATCACCAGCACCCCGGCATTGCGGGTGAGCGACTGAGAAATGGAGCAGCCCTTGCGGGTTTTACGGTCGACGACCGCGATGCTCAGCAAGCGCTTGCCCAGGCTCTGGCCATTGGGCAGCGCGTCTGCGAGCAAGAGGTAGGCAAAACCTGCGAAAAACGCCGCAAGGAACCCGCCCTTGGCCGTCACGGCGGGGACGGACGCCGACAGCACCTCGGCGCCGAACTTGACGATGAAAAAGATCAGCACCGCGATGCCAGAGTCGATGATTCGGGCCAGCAGGCGACGGCCGATGCTAGCCAAAATGGTCGGCCGTTTAGCGGGGGTAATTGCGTCCATACGGTGTCACTCCGGCTTATGTAAACAGCAACAACGGCCAAGCTCAACGCCCGGCCGCCTCAATCGCTTTTTTACTCACTTGCTTTCTTTTGCAATGGTACCCAACGACGCGTCCTTGACCAGATAACGGCCTTCCACATCGCTCAGCACTTTGAGGCTGTTGCGCGCCACGGGGAAGCCCATTTCGACTTCCTGCTTGA
>NZ_VBVZ01000636.1 GCF_005863185.1 Pseudomonas edaphica | reverse complement strand
TCACCTGAGCGATGGCGGTGTTGAACTTGTGGTTCTGGCCCACGTCCTGGCTGGCCTGGCGGATGGCCAGGTGGGTGCTGCGGCGAATGGCTTTTTGCTCATCGCTCAACGACGCCACGTCCAGTTTGCCCGGTAAACCCTGGCTGACATGGGCGTGCGCCAGGCGCCAGACGCGCTTGAGGAAGCGGTGCGAGCCTTCAACGCCGGAGTCGGACCATTCGGCGCTCATGTCGGGCGGCGAGGCGAACATCATGAACAGGCGGCAGGTATCGGCGCCGAACTGATCGATCATCGACTGTGGGTCGACGCCGTTGTTCTTGGACTTGGCCATCTTCTCGGTGCCACCGATTTCCACCGGCAGGCCGTCGGATTTCAGCGTGGCGCTGATGACCTTGGCTTTGCTGTCACGCTCAAGCTCGACGTCCGCCGGGTTGAACCAGGTGTAGGCGCCATTGGCTTCGCGGCGATAGTAAGTCTCGGCGATCACCATGCCTTGGGTCAGCAGGTTCTTGAACGGCTCATCGGAGCTCACCAGGCCTTCGTCGCGCATCAGCTTGTGGAAGAAGCGCGCGTAGAGCAGGTGAAGAATCGCGTGTTCGATGCCGCCGATGTATTGATCCACCGGCAACCAGTGGTCGGCTGCGGATTTTTCTACCAGGCCGCCTTCATAGTGTGGCGAGGCGTAGCGGGCGTAGTACCACGAGGACTCGACGAAGGTGTCCATGGTGTCGGTTTCACGCTTGGCAGGTGCGCCGCATTTAGGGCACGTGCACGCGTAGAACTCAGGCATGCGCGCCAATGGCGAACCGGCGCCATCCGGCACCACGTCTTCGGGCAGTACCACCGGCAACTGGTCTTCCGGCACTGGCACGTCACCGCAGGTTTCGCAGTGGATGATCGGGATCGGGCAGCCCCAGTAGCGCTGGCGGCTGATGCCCCAGTCGCGCAGGCGGAACTGGGTGCGCGAGGCACCGAGGTTCTTTTTGATCAAGGCAACTTCGATGGCGTCGAAGGCACCCTGGAAGTCCAGGCCATCGAACTCACCGGAGTTGATCAGCGTACCGTGTTCGCCGTAGGCGTCTTGCCACGGGGCCGGGTTGGTATCACCCGAGCTGGTACGCACGACCGACTTGATCGGCAGGCTGTACTTGGTGGCGAACTCGAAATCGCGCTCGTCGTGGGCCGGCACAGCCATGACTGCGCCATCGCCGTAGTGCATCAGCACGTAGTTGGCGACCCACACCGGCAGTTTTTCGCCCGTCAGTGGGTGCTCGACGAACAGGCCGGTTGGCAGGCCTTTTTTCTCTTGGGTGGCAACGTCGGCTTCGGCCACGCTGCCGCCTTTGCATTCAGCGATGAACGCCGAAAGCTCTGGGTTGTTCTGTGCAGCCTGGGTGGCCAGCGGGTGCTCGGCGGCCACGGCGACGTAAGTCGCGCCCATCAGGGTATCGGGGCGGGTGGTGAAGACTTTGAGTGCGCCCGTTTCGCCGATCGAGTCGACGTTGTACGGGAACTGCACTTCCATGCCCTTGGATTTGCCGATCCAGTTGCGCTGCATGGTCTTGACCTGCTCAGGCCAGCCCGGCATGTCGTCCAGGCTCGACAAGAGTTCATCGGCGTAGGCCGTGATCTTGAAGTAGTACATCGGGATCTGGCGCTTTTCGATCACCGCGCCGGAACGCCAGCCGCGACCGTCGATGACCTGCTCGTTGGCCAGTACGGTCTGGTCGATCGGGTCCCAGTTCACGGTGCCGTTTTTACGGTAGATCACGCCTTTTTCGAACAGGCGCGTGAACAGCCACTGTTCCCAGCGGTAGTAATCGGGCTTGCAGGTGGTCACTTCGCGGGACCAGTCCACCGCCAGGCCCAGGCTGCGCAGCTGGGTTTTCATGTAGGCGATGTTTTCGTAGGTCCACTTGGCGGGCGCCACGTTGTTTTTCATCGCGGCGTTTTCCGCCGGCATGCCGAAGGCGTCCCAACCCATAGGTTGCAGGACGTTTTTGCCGAGCATGCGCTGGTAGCGGGAAATTACGTCGCCGATGGTGTAGTTACGCACGTGCCCCATGTGTAGCTTGCCGCTGGGGTAAGGGAACATCGATAGGCAGTAGTAAGTCTCCTTGCCTGGCTGTTCACTGACTTCAAAGGACTTTTGCTCGTCCCAGAAGGTTTGGGCGGCATTTTCTATTTCACGGGGCTGATATTGTTCGTGCATGGCTACTTTTGAACTGAATAGGGGTGGCCTAATCCTCTTCGGTACAACATTCAGGTTGATCGACACCAAAAAGCGGCGCGTCCGTGCCCAAACCCTGCGGGAAGTGGAGTTACAGGAAGCGCCGTAGCATACATGACCCCACTCTATCGAGGGAAACCCTGATTGCGCGGCGAGGGCCGTCTGTCGCGGCGCGAGGCAGGCGCAGCCATGGGGACTACGCTGTTTATTGGGGAGTGAGTCTTATCTTCAATGAGGTGAGGGGATGGTTGAATCGCAGCGAACTTTAATGAAACCGCAATTGTATGAAGGACTGATCGACCGTTTGGGTCGGGCATTGGATGCCGCAAGAACCGCAGGCCGATTGCGTGATGAGCGGCCTCTGGAGCTGGAGTTGCGAGGCTTGAGCCAGGCTGAACTTGAATTGATCAAGTGCTACCTGGAATTGAATCACCACCGTGCCTCTCAGGAACGGGCTGCCCCGCCCGCCCAAGAGCCTTTGCGTTCGGCCAAGGTGATCTGGCTGAAAGATGTGTCTGCTGGTCGCGGTCCCGATAAGCGTCGGGTCGCACGGTAAACGTGGAGCACCGCGTTATCCTTTGAGTCGTTCTCGAAACAGGTTGGTAAAGATTGTCGCTGAACCCCGTTGCATCTAGGCTTCGGGCATCTTTGGAGATGCCCGATGCCTTTTCGTTATTTCATTAAACAATTGCTCTTGCCGCCCGGCCTCTTTTTGCTGCTGCTGGCGCTTGCCTGGTGGTTGCGTAAAAGTCGCCCGCGCCTGGCCGGATGCTGCTTTGCCGTGGGGTTCGGGGGGCTGTGGTTGATCAGCCTGCCGGTGATGGTGCAGTGGGGCGCGCATGCCCTGGAGACCGAGCCGCCGTTGGCCCGTGAAGAATGGGCGACGCTGGCCCAGCGCGCTGACGCGATTGTGGTGCTGGGGTCGGGGCGTGAGCGCGGTGACCCCGCGTGGGGTTCCGATCAACCCACCGGTACTGGGCTTGAGCGCCAGCGTTATGCTGCGCGTCTGGCCAAGGCCTCCGGCTTGCCGGTGCTGACCAGCGGTGGCTTGCACTACGGCACGCCACCCAGTGAGGCTGAGCTGATGGCGGTGTCGATGCAGGATGACTTTGGCGTCACCGTGCGTTGGAAAGAAGAGCGCAGCCGCACCACCTGGGAAAACGCGCAGATGAGCGCCGAAATCCTGTTGCCGCAAGGCATCAAGCGCGTGGTGGTGGTGACCCAGGCCTGGCATATGCCGCGTGCGGTATGG
>NZ_VBVZ01000635.1 GCF_005863185.1 Pseudomonas edaphica | reverse complement strand
GCCACACCGCCATCGCAGGCAAGCCAGCTCCCACATTTGCTCAACATACATCTCTAGCCCGTCTTCGCCTCGCCCTGCGCCTTATCCCCCGTTATACTTGTCGGCTTTCCTGAATTAATGCCAACTAGGGTCCCGCCGCGCATGGATAAGACCTACCAGCCGCACGCCATTGAAACTTCCTGGTACAACACCTGGGAGTCCGAGAATTACTTCGCCCCACAAGGTGCCGGCGAGTCCTACACCATCATGATTCCGCCACCGAACGTCACTGGCAGCCTGCACATGGGCCATGGCTTCAACAATGCGATCATGGATGCGTTGATCCGTTTCCGCCGCATGCAGGGCCGTAACACCCTGTGGCAACCGGGTACTGACCACGCCGGTATCGCCACACAGATGCTGGTGGAACGCCAGCTCGAAGCCACCGGCCAAAACCGCCACGACCTGGGTCGCGAAAAATTCCTGGAGAAGATCTGGGAGTGGAAAGACCAGTCCGGCGGCAACATCAGCCGTCAGATCCGTCGCCTCGGTTCGTCTGTGGACTGGAGCCGCGAGCGCTTCACCATGGACGATGGCCTGTCGGAATCGGTGCAAGAAGCCTTCGTGCGCCTGCATGAAGACGGCCTGATCTACCGCGGCAAGCGCCTGGTCAACTGGGACACCAAGTTGCACACGGCAATTTCCGACCTCGAAGTGGAAAACCACGACGAGAAAGGTTTCCTGTGGAACCTCAAGTACCCGCTGGCCGATGGCGCCAAGACCGCTGAAGGCAACGACTACCTGATCGTCGCCACTACCCGTCCGGAAACCATGCTCGGCGACGCCGCCGTGGCGGTTAACCCGAACGATGAACGCTACCAGGCGCTGATTGGCAAGTTTGTCGAGCTGCCATTGGTTGGCCGTCGTATCCCGATCATCGCGGACGACTACTGCGACCCTGAATTCGGCACCGGCTGCGTGAAAATCACCCCGGCCCACGATTTCAACGACTATGAAGTCGGCAAGCGCCACAACCTGCCGTTGCTGAACATCTTCGACAAGAACGCCGCCGTACTGCCGGCCTGCCAGGTGTTCAACCTGGACGGCACGCTGAACGAGAGCATCGACGGCAAGATCCCGGCCGAATACGCCGGCCTCGACCGTTTCGAAGCGCGCAAGCAGATCGTGGCAGCCTTTGACGCTGCCGGTTTGCTGGTAAGCGTTGACGACCACGGCCTTAAAGTGCCGAAGGGCGACCGTTCCGGCACCATCATCGAGCCGTGGCTGACCGACCAGTGGTACGTGTCCACCAAACCGTTGGCCGAGCCTGCGATTGCTGCCGTGGAAGACGGCCGTATCCAGTTCGTGCCTAAACAGTACGAAAACATGTACTTCTCGTGGATGCGTGACATCCAGGATTGGTGCATCAGCCGTCAACTGTGGTGGGGCCACCGAATTCCGGCCTGGTACGACGAGTCGGGCAAGGTGTACGTAGGCCGCGACGAAGCCGAAGTGCGTGCCAAGCACAACCTCGGCGCGGACATCGCCCTGCAACAGGACAACGACGTACTCGACACCTGGTTCAGCTCGGGCTTGTGGACCTTCTCGACCCTGGGCTGGCCGCAACAGACCGAGTTCCTGAAAAAATTCCACTCCACCGACGTGCTGGTTACCGGCTTCGATATCATTTTCTTCTGGGTTGCCCGGATGATCATGCTCACCATGCACTTGGTGAAGAACGAAGACGGCACGCCGCAGGTGCCGTTCAAGACCGTGTACGTACACGGCCTGGTGCGGGATGGCCAGGGCCAGAAGATGTCCAAGTCCAAGGGCAACGTCCTGGACCCGCTGGACATCATCGACGGCATCGACCTGGAAACCCTGGTGCAGAAACGCACCTCGGGCCTGATGCAGCCAAAACTGGCGAAGAAGATCGAGAAGCAGACCCGCGACGAGTTTGCGGATGGCATTGCCAGCTACGGCACCGACGCCCTGCGTTTCACGTTCTGCTCGCTGGCGTCCACCGGTCGCGACATCAAGTTCGACATGGGCCGCGTCGAAGGCTATCGCAACTTCTGCAACAAGATCTGGAACGCTGCACGTTACGTGCTGGATAAAGGCGAAGACTGCGGCCAGAACGGCGAAGCCTATGAGCTGAGCCTGGCTGATCGCTGGATCATCTCGCAGCTGCAGCGCACCGAAGCCGAAGTTACCCGCCAGCTCGACCAGTTCCGTTTCGACCTCGCCGCCCAGGCTTTGTACGAATTCATCTGGAACCAGTATTGCGACTGGTACCTGGAACTGTCCAAGCCGGTACTGTGGGACGAGAATTCGCCGATCGAACGCCAGCGCGGCACCCGCCGCACCCTGGTGCGCGTACTCGAAGTGGCGCTGCGCCTGGCGCACCCGTTCATGCCGTTCATCACCGAAGAGATCTGGCAGCGCATCGCGCCGCTGGCCGGTATCGAAGGCAAGACCATCATGCTGCAACCTTGGCCGGTGGCCAATGAAGCACGCATCGATGAGGCGGCCGAAAGTGATATCGAATGGCTCAAGACCCTGATGATGGGCACGCGTAACATCCGTGCCGAGATGAACATCGGGCCGGGCAAGCCGTTGGCGGTGTTCGTGAAGAACGCCAGCAGCGAAGATCAGCGTCGCCTCACTGAGAACGACGCACTGCTCAAGAAGCTGGCGAAGCTGGAGTCGATCACTGTATTGGCGGCTGGCGAAGATGCGCCGCTGTCTGCGACCGCATTGGTTGGCGAGATGGAAGTGCTGGTACCGATGGCAGGCTTGATCGACAAGGGCGCAGAGCTGGCCCGCCTCGACAAAGAAATTGCGCGCCTGCAAGGCGAAGTGCAGCGAGTGGGTGGCAAGCTGTCCAACGCGGCGTTCGTCGACAAGGCGCCGGCTGAGGTCTTCGACAAAGAACGCGCCAAATTGGCCGAAGCGGAACAGGCTTTGGGCAAGCTGGCCGAGCAACATGCGCGAATTTCCAGCCTGTAAGCTGGAAACTGTGTGAAAAAAGAGACCTTCGGGTCTCTTTTTTTTGCTCTTTGTGGGAGCTGATTTGCCTGCGGTGCAGCCGACTCGGTGTAACCGCCAGACCGAGTTGATGCCATCGCAGGCAAGCCAGCTCCCACATTTGAACGAGTTGGCCTCAGGATGTGTGACAATGCCCACCACTTTGAGCCAACACCAGAATCAACATGACCGCCCCCAGCACACCCAAACCACCGCGCAAGAAGCCTAAAACCGCAGCCCCGGCCAAGCCCGTCGCGCCGCGCAAAGAGGCTACCTTGCACCCGCGCAACCGCCACACAGGCCGTTACGACTTCCCGGCGCTGATCAAGACCACGCCGGAACTGGCGAAATTCGTGATCATTAACCCGTATGGCAAAGAGAGCATCGACTTCGCCAGCCCGGACGCGGTGCGGGTGTTTAACCGGGCACTGCTTAAATCGTTCTATGGCATCCAGCATTGGGATATCCCGCAGGATTACC
>NZ_VBVZ01000634.1 GCF_005863185.1 Pseudomonas edaphica | reverse complement strand
ATTGCGATTGTCAGTGGTGGGGCGGTGACGTTTGAGGCGGTGAAGGATTTGCGGCAGGAGAGTCATGAGAAGAGCAATAACAATGCCTTCTGGGTGTCTTCCAAAGGCAAAGGCAGCACCGACGAGACGTTGCGCCAGACCCAAATGGTTGCCGAGGGCAGCATCGCGATCAAGGCGGTCGAAGGCCTGAAAATTGACGTCAATCAGGTCAATCAACAGACCGTCAGCCAATCCATTGATGCGATGGTCAAGGCTGATCCCCAGTTGGCGTGGATCAAGGACGCCGAGGCAAGGGGTGATGTGGACTGGAGGCAGGTCAAAGAGATTCATGACAGCTTCAAGTACAGCAACTCGGGGTTGGGGCCTGCTTCGCAGATCATTATCGCGATTTTGATGGCGGCGGTGGTTGGGCCTATGGCGGCGGGCGCCATGGGCACGGCTACCGGTGGCATGGTAACTGCGGGAACACTCTCCGTAGAAGCGGCGGCTGGCATATCTGCTGCGACAGGCGCTGTTGCGGCGGGAGCGGCGACCAACGCTACGGTTAGTGTCATTAACAATCGTGGGAACCTGGGCGCAGTGCTTAAAGATGTCACCTCCTCGGATGCCATGAAGGGGTATGTGATTTCCGGTGCCACGGCCGGCTTTACCGCTGCTTACTTTGACGGATGGACTGGGACCCATACGGACACGGCCACCGGAAAAATAATTGGACCGAAGTTATATACCGTGGGTGGTGTAGGGCAGTTTGCAGCGAATCAAGCGCTTCAAAATGGCACTTCTTTACTGCTAAGCAAAGCTCTCGGACAAGGCGGGAGTGCCAGTGATGCGTTAAAAAACGCATTGTTTAATACTCTGGCCGCCGCCAGCTTCAATGCCGTCGGCGATTACACCAAGGGCGTGTTTGCCGATGGATCGGCGCAAAAAATTGCCATTCATGCCATGGTCGGAGGGCTACTGGCCGAGGCGACAGGTGGTGATTTCAAAACGGGCGCTTTAGCCGCCGGGGCAAACGAAGCCTTGGTCGCAGACCTAAACAAGCTGGTTAAAGGCGACGAACGCTTATTGACCATGAGCTCTCAAATCGTAGGCGTGTTGGCTGCCGCCGGTCAAAAAAATGCTGACGCAAGCAAGCTAGAGAAGGGCAAGTGGATTGCGCAGAACTCGACTCAGTACAACTTTTTGGGAGATCACTCCGCACCTGAGCGGGATAAGGCGCGTGAAGCATTTGAGAAGGATCGCAGTATTGGGGCAGCCAAGACGCTGGTGACTCTCGAAGGGGCGGATCAGCGCAGCGATAACCTGTTGGCGGCCTACAAGCAGAATCCTGGTTCTTTATCCAGAGCCGACATCGTTGAGTTAAATGCCTATCTTCAGGTCTACGCCTACGAGCAAACTGCAGCCAAGGGAGAGGCACAGGCGCTTAAAGAACTGGCAAGCCTCCTCACCAAAGGGCCGACGCCCTCCACTGAGTTTTCTTATGCTGGTACAACCGATGCAAAAAATGCGTACGCGGATGCTGCGCGATCTGAGCTGAGTTGGGCTGAGCAATTTTCGTGGAGCAGGGATAGAAGTGCTAACGAGCTGACTTACAGGGATGCCAAGGGGGTTCTGCGCGAAAATAACGAGCAGCAAGGCCTTGCGAATATCGGGAGTCCTGCCATTTATGGACTTTCGGGGCCATTAGGCGCTAGTGTTCGAATCGCTGCAGCGGCTAACGGTGTGCTTCAAGCAGGCCATGGTGCGAACCAGGCTATCAATGGTGATGGATGGAACGCAGCGGGTAATTTGCTGTTTGGGGCGCTCGCGATTGCGGGGTTGGGGATTCCTGGGGCGAAGCCGAGTGTTACGGTGGGTGCAAAGAGAGGCGGTGCGGTTGCTGAAGTGTCGCCCGTTTCAAAAGGCAGTTTTTCAGCATCTCAAGTAGATGGCGATTTTGGTTATCTAAATCAACCTGCACCCTTTAAACCCGCGGCTTTCGTTGACGTCTATTCTTCAGCGAAAGGATATATTAGCAATGGCAGGATCAATGCTGCGGATTTGGAAAAACTGATGCCTCCAGGTACGCCTAATACCTTCAAAACATCAGCTACAATTGCAGATGGTAGTAAATTTCAGTATCAATGGAACGGTCAAATAGTAGAGATCAAATGGCACGCTCCAGATGTCAACGCCGCTCAAAAATTTCCTGGGTCTAATGCGGGGGGCGGGTGGACGGCACAGATAAAAATTGGAAACAAGCTACTTGGTCAAGATGGTAATTTGTATAGGAAGCCATCTAATATTACGCATATACCGGTAGATTTCTGAAATGAAAAAGCTTGAATATTATTCAGCACTTCCAGATTCGATGCCTGAAGGAGATATTCGTTCTGAGCTTGTTGCGTTGCTGAGAGATTTTGAGAATCAAGATCTCGGTAGGCTCGAGTTTTCTAAGTCATTGTTAGAGCTAAGTGATCGACAATGGCATACCTATACAATTTTAGATTTTGAGTTGAAGTGTCAGGTTGAAGAGATTTTGAAGTTGATATGGGATGGGCAGGATTTAGAACTCGTTGAAATTATTATTGGGGTTGTCGCTAGGCTAGGGCTTGAAGAGGTTTACAATTTTGTGCGCACATATCCAGTTGAAAAGTTGTCGTTGAAGGTTTCGTCTGAGATAAAAGTTGCTTTGGCCGAAATCGGAAACTCTGTTTCAGATCCCTATAGTGGAATGAAGTAGATTATTTTTGCTTGATAAAAAAGAAAAGGGGACGGATTTATTTGATCGAGAAAGGGGCGAATTCCTTTTTCAGCCTTTTTGCAATGGAGACTGACTTGAAAATTTGATGCTTTTATTTTTCTATGATGGTGGCTAGCTCTTTAATAACGTGGCTTTATTTTTTTGTGCTCGGTAGCTTGATGCTTTGGTTAACCAGTTAGCCAGCATCCATTTATTTATGAGAAGTGCGTGAATTAAATAAATCTGTCCCCTTTTTTTGGGTTGTGATAACCGTGGGGCAGGTGCTTGCATTGGTGCTCAATGTAGAGGGCTCCCAAATGGTACTAAGGTACGAATAGACGTGGTGGATTAGAATATGTCGAGTTTGGATAAACTGTTATAGAGAGCGAGTTCATCTTTGAGCGAGCATGTTCCTGAACTCTCAGTAGAATTATTTGAAATGGCTGGCGATTTAGCTTGTGCACTCTTGGCAATGCTCGAACGATGTAATGGATTTTATGCGTTGGAAAGTGCTCTGCATGTGTTTTCGACGCGCTCTAGTCAGCATGAAATCAGCATTTTTGATTGGAATGAAAACTCTCTGTGGCGTGATGGGTATGACGGCTTGGTCGATGGCTGTCTATTTTTTGCTGAGGATATTTTTGGTGGGCAGTTTTGTATAAAAAATAATAAAATTTATACTTTTGACCCCGAAACAGGATCGCTAGAATTTTTGGCACAAGATATTGAGGAGTGGGCGCAACTACTAGTGCTGTCTCTTATAGACA
>NZ_VBVZ01000633.1 GCF_005863185.1 Pseudomonas edaphica | reverse complement strand
GGTTCTTCCCCCATGGCGTCGGCGGTTTGGTGATGGCCATGGCGATCATCATGTTCTCGTTCGGTGGTCTGGAAATGCTCGGTTTTACCGCTGCTGAGGCCGATCAGCCACGTACGGTGATCCCCAAGGCGATCAATCAGGTGATCTACCGCATCCTGATTTTCTACATCGGCGCCCTGGTGGTGCTGTTGTCGCTGACGCCGTGGGACAGCCTGCTGGCGACCCTTAACGCGTCCGGCGATGCCTACAGCGGCAGCCCATTCGTGCAGGTGTTCTCGATGCTGGGCAGCAACACCGCCGCGCACATCCTCAACTTTGTGGTGCTGACGGCGGCATTGTCGGTGTACAACAGTGGCACCTACTGCAACAGCCGCATGCTGCTGGGCATGGCTGAACAGGGTGATGCGCCCAAGGCATTGGCCAAAATCGACAAGCGCGGCGTGCCGGTGCGCTCGATCCTCGCCTCGGCAGCGGTCACTCTGGTGGCGGTGTTGATGAACTACTTCATCCCGCAACACGCGCTGGAGTTGTTGATGTCGCTGGTGGTTGCCACCCTGGTAATCAACTGGGCGATGATCAGCTTTTCGCACTTCAAGTTCCGCCAACACATGAACCGCACCGGCCAAGTGCCGCTGTTCAAGGCGCTGTGGTATCCGTATGGCAATTACATCTGCCTGGCGTTCGTGGTGTTTATCCTGGTGATCATGCTGATGATTCCGGGGATTCAGGTGTCGGTATACGCAATCCCGGTGTGGGTAGCGTTCATGGCGGTGTGTTATTGGATCAAGAACAAGCGCAGTGCTGAAGCCGCATTGACCACGGCAAATGCAGCGCTGAAGTAAGCGACGCTCCATCGGCGATTAATACCCCTCTATTGAGGGGTATTTTTTTGCGATGAGATTCATCGGCTGTTTGCAATAACGCCACTCATGTAGGCGTTCAAGTCGCGAAAATCCTTGACGCTCCAGGCATGCGGCGCAACCTTCACACCATTGTCTTGCAGGGTTTTTGGGATCAGGTTGCCATTCGGGCGAAGGATCACCGAAGACACAATAACGCCCGGATAATCTGCCAGCCGTTTTTTGAAAGCAGGCGTTGTGAGGTCGGGCGTGGGCGGGCTGCTTTTCCTGGCCAATGGCCCGGAGGCCTTGAGGTCTGGGCCGTGGCACATGGCGCATCGCTGTGAATACAGGTTTTTGCCGTTGGCAGTGTCCGCGACGGACAGTGGCGTTTGAATGAGTGATAAAGTGCCGAGCACAGTGATGAATAGCCTTTTCATATTGCTGCGTCCTTGTTGTTTATGTTGTTGTGGCCCGTTGCCTAAGGTTTTTGATTGATGCTGGTAATTTCCAACAACGTGCACTTGCCCGATGCCGAGATCGAGTTGACCGCCATTCGCGCCCAGGGCGCCGGTGGGCAGAACGTCAACAAGGTGTCGAGCGCGGTGCACCTGCGGTTTGATATCCCGGCTTCATCGTTGCCGGAGTTCTACAAGGAGCGTTTGCTGGCGCTGCGTGACAGTCGTATCACCAGTGAAGGTGTGTTGGTGCTCAAGGCTCAGCAATACCGCACTCAGGAACAGAACCGTGCCGATGCGCTGGAGCGCCTGGTGGAGTTGATCCTCAGCGCCACCAAGGTCGAAAAAAAGCGCCGCCCGACCAAACCCACCCTGGGTTCGAAAAAGCGTCGCCTGGAATCCAAGACCAAGCGCGGCAGCATCAAGGCCGGGCGCGGCAAGGTCGACTTCTAGGCGCCTCTCGCCTCGCGGGCCTTGGGGGCTTGCCGGTACAGGTAAACACTCAGCAGCAGACCACCGACCGACGCGAGGGCGGCAAACAGGAATATCGACGCAAAGCCGAAGCCTGCCGCCACCGCCCCGGCCAGTGGGCCGGTGATACCCAATGACAAGTCGATAAACAGCGAATAAGCCCCCACCGCCGCGCCACGGCTGGAGGCCGGCACCAGGTTGACGGCTTCTACGCCCAGTGCTGGAAACACCAGCGAAAAGCCAAATCCGCTCAACGCCGCACCGGCCAGCGCCCATTGCGCGTCGGGTGCCAGCCACAGCAACAACAGGCCAAGGGCTTCTACCGACAGGCAGGCAATCGCCACACGAAAGCCGCCGATCCGGTTGATCAAATTGCCGAACAACAGGCGCGCGCCGATAAAACTGGCGCCGAACAGGCTCAATGCCCACACCGCGTTGTCCCAATGCTGGGTGGTGTAATACAGGGTGATAAAGGTGGCGATGGTGCCAAAACCAATCGAACCCAACGCCAGGGCACAGCCGTGTGGCAACACGCGGCCCAGCACATTCATGAAGGGCAGGCGCACGCCGGCCACAATTGGCGCGGCTTCCTTGTTCCAGGCCAACAGCACGCCGAGCACCGCCAGCAGGATGATGCTGACGCCCATGCTCCACAGCCCCAAGTGGCTGACCAGCAGCACACCCAGCGGCGCACCGATGGCCAGCGCGCCGTAGCTGGCGATGCCATTCCACGAGATGACCTTGGCCGTGTTGGCGGCGCCGACCCGGCCGATGCCCCAGCCGATGGCGCCAGAGCCCACCAGGCTTTCCGCGCTGCCCAGCACCAGTCGGCCAATCAGCAGGCTGATCAGGCTGATGCCTGGCAGGCTGGAAAACCACGCCGCCAGCAACATGAACACGCCGCTCAGGCCGCAACCGACCAAGCCGATCAGCACCGCGCGCTTGCTGCCCAGGTTATCGATGATTTTGCCTGCATACGGACGGCTCAGCAGGGTGGCCAGGTATTGCACGCTGATTACCAAGCCCGCGATAACTGCGCCGTAGCCCAGTTGGCTGTGCACATAGCCCGGCAATACGGCCAGGGGAATACCGATGTTGAGGTAGCCGATAAAGGTAAACAGCACGATGGAAACGACTTGCAGCGTGACCGCCATGGGGCGCTGGGTATCTGGCATGGGAGAGGTCCACCGTCGCAGCAGGTAAAGATAGGCTGCTAATGATACCGATGCTTTGGCTTGTGCAGGGCGGTAAAAAGCAAAACGTCAGCTCAAAAAGACATCAGGCTTGAGGCGGGGCCAGCATTTGCGTGGTTACCAGGGCGGCCAAGGCGTTTTCCTGGGTGCCAAAACGCTTGAGCAGCAGGGCTTGTTTGTCGGCGCTGAGGCGGTTCCAGACTTCGATCATCTGCAAGGCAGCGTCCAGTACTGCGGCGTCAGGGGTGTCGGGGAGGGATTCGGTCATGGCGGGGGTCTCGATGATTCAGGCAGTGTGGAAAGCGCTTGAAGTGCGCTTTCCACACGGTCTGGTACGGCGTCAGTCCTGGCGTTTGCTGTCGACTGGTTTTGCTTCTTTGGCTTCAGGCTGTTTGTCACTGGCCTGCTGCGGTGTTGGCTGCTCAGTTGGATGCAGGCTTGGGAAGGGGAGATTAGGTATCTCGTGCATCGTCGTCGCTCCTCGCAAGATCTGTTTTATCAATCGCAGGTGATTCCGCGCTCTCAAAAAGCCTTGGCAGGATACAGCACTGAAAATGAC
>NZ_VBVZ01000632.1 GCF_005863185.1 Pseudomonas edaphica | reverse complement strand
GGTTTCTTCAGGTCGTTCAGGATCAGGCTTTATCCGCCCGGAACATCCCGCGAATCCCGCGTACCGCCTGGCGAATCCGGTCCTGGTTCTCGATCAGCGCAAAGCGCACATGATCATCCCCATACTCACCAAAGCCGATACCCGGCGACACGCACACCTTCGCCTCCAGCAGCAGCTTCTTGGCAAATTCCAGCGAACCCATGGCGGCATACTGCTCGGGGATTTTTGCCCAGACGTACATCGACGCCTTCGGATTCTCGACCATCCAACCCAGCTCATGCAGGCCTTTGACCAGCACGTTACGGCGCTGGCGATACTGCTCGGCAATGTCCTTCACGCACTGCTGATCACCTTCCAGCGCCGCAATCGCGGCCACTTGCAGCGGGGTGAAGGTGCCGTAGTCGTGGTAGCTCTTGATCCGCGCCAGGGCGTTGACCAGTTCCGGGTTACCGACCATAAAGCCGATGCGCCAGCCGGCCATGTTGTAACTCTTGGACAGGGTGAAAAACTCCACCGCAATGTCCTTGGCGCCCGGCACTTGCATGATCGACGGCGCTTTCCAGCCGTCGTAGACGATGTCGGCGTAGGCCAGGTCGTGGACAACAAGCACGTCGTACTGCTTGGCCAGGGCGATCACACGTTCAAAGAAGTCCAGTTCCACGCACTGCGCGGTGGGGTTGGACGGGAAGCCCAGAATCATCATTTTCGGCTTGGGGATCGAGCCACGAATCGCCCGTTCCAGCTCGGCGAAGAAATCCACGCCCGGCACCAGCGGCACCGAACGCACCTGGGCGCCGGCAATCACGGCACCGTAGATGTGAATCGGGTAGCTGGGGTTGGGCACCAGCACGGTGTCGCCCTGGTCGAGGGTGGCCAGCATCAAATGCGCCAGGCCTTCCTTGGAACCGATGGTCACGATGGCTTCGGTTTCCGGGTCGATATCCACTTCGTAGCGGTCTTTATACCAGCGCGAAATCGCCCGGCGCAGCCGCGGAATGCCTTTGGAAGTGGAGTAGCCGTGGGTATCTTCACGCTGGGCGACGGTGACCATTTTTTCCACGATGTGGGGAGGCGTGGCGCCGTCAGGGTTACCCATGCTCAAGTCGATGATGTCTTCGCCGCGCCGACGCGCAGCCATCTTCAGCTCGGCAGTGATATTAAAAACGTAAGGGGGGAGTCGATCTATGCGCGCAAAGCGGCGCGGCGAACCTTGGTCTGCCATTGTTGCCTCGAAGTACGTAAGCGCCCGGAACCGTCCGAGCGACGTCGGCCACTGCGGTGGCCTGCGGGGCAGACAATACGGTCGATGATGGCCAGTTGTCCAGATGTGTAGGAAAAATTTCTACTTGGAGTGAAGCCTGGATATGCCCCTATACTCGATGCGGGTTTGTTCCCTCATAAGAAGGAGACTGTTCGTATGGATCAGCAGACAAAACAACCGTTAGAGCCACGCATGGAAGCCGGTAAAGCCTTGGTAATCGCTGGGGTACAAGGGCGTTATTCAAAGGCCACAGTGGGTGATATCCCAAAGCTGTGGGAATTGTTCGACACTTGCATCAAAGACATTAAAAAGCGCGTCGGTGGCGTGACCTATGGTGTGTGCCATAACCCCCACCATGGCGAGTTCGACTACATGGCCGGAGTTGAAGTCCCGACTAAAAGCGACGTGCCGAGCAACTTCGAGTTCATCGAAATTGCGCCGCTCAACTATGCCGTGTTCCCACATTACGGGCCGGTGCAGGCACTTGAGCAAACCTACGAACGCATCATGTTCGAGTGGTTGCCGCACTCGGGCTACAAGGTGATGGGCGCGGATTTCGAACGCTACAGCGCCGATTTCGACGCGCGCAAGGGTACGGGGACGGTGGAGATCTGGCTGCCGGTTGGCGAAAAGGGCTGACGGCGGTGCTGTCAGCGCCGGCAAGCCGGCGCCGACAGACGTATCAATACAGCGTGTTTTTGACCCGCTCCGGCATCTCTCGGTCATAGGCCTCGGCATCAAACTGCCCAGCATTGAGCCGCTTGTGAAACGCTCCGGCCGACGGCAGTGCCGAGCGGTCCAAGTGCTTCTCGGGGTTCCAGCAATCCGAGCGCACAAAGGCTTTGGAGCAGTGGAAATATGCGGCCTCCACCTGCACCAGAATCACCGAACGCGCCGGTTTGCCATTCACCGCAAAACTCTCCAGCAGCTCGGGCTCGATGGAAATCTGCGCCCGGCCATTCACGCGCAACGTTTCGCCAACCCCCGGGATGATGAACAGTAAGGCAATGCGTGGGTCTTGCAGCAGATTGCGCAGGGTGTCGAGCCGGTTATTGCCCGGCCGGTCCGGGAT
The DNA here is from genome assembly GCF_005863185.1 of Pseudomonas edaphica. Taxonomy (GTDB): domain Bacteria; phylum Pseudomonadota; class Gammaproteobacteria; order Pseudomonadales; family Pseudomonadaceae; genus Aquipseudomonas; species Aquipseudomonas edaphica. Next base: position 1,188 of record NZ_VBVZ01000632.1, on the reverse strand, counting down.
CGCCAAGGTGCGCTCATCCACAATCCGTACAAACCCCGGCACATCACCACGTGGCGAGCCATCAATGCCGTCCGGCCCGGATGAACTCACCACCACCAGGGGCGACGCCCGCACCATGGCCTGGTAGTCCTCGTTGAGAAACGCGATCTCCTTGCGCACCGCCCGCTCGTGGGGGAGGCCGTAGAGGGTTTCGAGTTGTTCGAGGGTTGTCAGCATATTCACCACCTTGTCCTTGGATGAGTACAGAAGCGTTCAGCCACCGAAGCTCTGCTGGTAGCTCTGGGCGGATTGTCGAATGGCTTTTGCAACGTCAGGCGCTAACCGACAGTATTCGTCTTCGCGCTTGAGCACGACCTCAAGGGTTTGAAGCAGCGCCTGAATACGCGCCTGAGGTTCTGCAATTTCGCAGGTTCTTGCAAACTCAAGGATGCCCAAGCGTGAGGCAAACATTGATTTTTTGCCGGACAGATCCAGCGCAAGTGTGTCTTCAGGTATATAGGCGGTGGTATTCACGATGTCGTAAGCCGGGGCCAGGCGCGCGTCAAATTTAATCGGGTCACTGTAGAGCACACCGAAGTTTTTCAGGTGAGCATCGCCATTTCCCACGATGCAACTCAAAGCCACGCTATCGAACAATTGGTCCAACGAGCTGCGTTGGTTTTCTGGTGAGCAAAACGCGCGTACAGCCTTGGCGATGGCGGCATAGCTCTTGGTGTATTTCTGTTCGGCAGACAGGCCCATCAGTGTGGTCATGTCTTCGAAACCCAGCGGGTTGAGCTGCGCGTCGCGATCAAAGCGCCGCATGATGAATAGCTTATGGTTCTGCGACAGATAAAACGGCGGCACGGGCAGGCCTGCATCCCGCGCAATGGACATGCACAGGTATTCATTGATGGCCAAGCCCGGAAACTCATCACGCCCGCTCTTGATAATCAGGTCGTTGGTTTTAGAGGTGAATTTGTGCTCGTGAGTTTGAGGTTTTTCTGGCACCAGCACTTTGGGCTGCACGCCAGAAATGCCCGCTCGCAGAATGTAACGGTCCACCAAGTCGGCGAACAGGTCTTCTGCTCCGTCCCACGCGAGAATTTCTGCCAGGCTCTCTCCGTTTGCGGGAGGACCGTTGCGTTGGATCAATTCGTTTATCTGATCGGAAATCACGAAAACCCGGCCAATCGGTGCACTGCTACC
>NZ_VBVZ01000631.1 GCF_005863185.1 Pseudomonas edaphica | reverse complement strand
GCAGGTGTATTCAGGTCATCCATGACGCATATTCATTAACGTTGCGGGTGCGTTGCTTGGGCAACGTCAATGAAAGATGGGGTCGCTCCCTAGCGGATTCGGTAGACGAGAGGTCATCTCTGTTCTTTGAGCCGAAATTATCCGGGGATTTTCCTGACCGAAATGTAGGAAATTTCCCGGAGAGCAATTTAGGTCAGAGACCTCACAGTCCTGTCTCCCCGCCCCAAATCAGTCAGTCAACGGATTGGGCGATCCGTTGTGTCAACACCTGCGTTAGCGCGTCCATCGTTTGGTGCAGCGCATCCACTGATTGGGTCAAACGCGCGGCGTCGTGCCCGTCGCAATCTATCTGCAACTGCTCGCAACAGTGAATCAAGCGCTTTGCCTTGACGATGCGCGCGCCACCCTTGACCCGATGGGCCAGGTCGGCCAGCCCGGTCAGGTCGTTCTGGCTGAAGAGTTTGAGCAACCGTACTTGATCCTCCTCGTTACTGCTGAGCAGGTCTTGCAACAAGCTGCGGATTGACGCCTGATCCCCGTAGGTCAGTTGCTCAAGGCTGACCAGGTCGATCTCGTCGTCCAAGTGCGTCACGTCATCGTTATCGGGCATTGGTTCAAATGACGACTCAACCCCCGACAAGCGTGCGGCCAGATCCTTCATGCTGATGGGTTTGAACAGGCAGTCATCCATGCCCGCAGCAAGACAGCGGTCGACCTCGTCGGGTTGCGCGTTGGCGGTAAAGCCAAGGATCAGACACGGCGGCTTGCCCGAGGCAGCCTCGTCGTCACGGATCGCCTTGGCCAGTTCATAGCCATTCATCACTGGCATATTGCAGTCGGTGATCACCACATCGAAGGGATGGCTGCGCCAGGTGCGCAAGCCGTGGGCGCCATCCTGCTCGTCTTTGACGCTGTGTCCCAGATAGCTCAGTTGTTGCAGCAGCAACAAGCGGTTGGCGGGGTAGTCATCAACCACCAGAATGTTCAACTCACTGGCAGGCAACAGCTCGGCGGGTTCAGGCTGGCTGCGGGGCAATGGAGCCAGGATGGGTAACGTCAACAGCACCTCGGTTTGCGTGCCAAGACCTGGCACACTGCTCAGCTTCAACTCGCCGTCCATCATCGTGCATAACGTACGGCTGATGGTCAGCCCCAACCCCGATCCGCCGACAGTCAACTGGCTCTGACTGCCAACCTGAGTGAAGGGCGCAAACAGTTTCAACTGGTCTTCGGCGCTGATGCCGATGCCAGTATCGCGTACGCGCAACTGAATACTCATCTGCTGATTTTCTTCGTCGAGTGTCGCCTTGACGCTGACCAGCACCTCGCCTTTCTCGGTAAATTTGATTGCATTGCTCAGCAGGTTTGCCAGCACCTGCTTGAACCGAAGCGGGTCGATCAACACCTCACGGTTGGCACGCTCATCGAACTCCAGAACCAACGGCAGTTGCTTTAGCCGAGCACTGGCGGCCTGCACCCGCACCACCTCCTCCACCATCTCCTTGAAGGCAGCCCTCTGTGGGGTCAAGGTCAGACGCCCGGATTCGATGCGCGCCACATCCAGGATGTCGCCAATCAGCTCCAGCAACGCCCGTGCGGCGCTGGAGGCCACTTCAATGGCAAACCGGTCGAGAATGCCTTGATCAGCCTTTTTCATCGCCAATTCCAGCATTCCGACCACGGCGTTTATCGGCGTGCGCAGCTCATGGCTCATGGTTGCCAGGAACGTGGTCTTCGCCCGGTTGGCGCCATCGGCCTCGTGCTTGGCTTCCTTGAGTTCGCTGAGCAAGCGTGCGCGCTCACTGATATCGATCCACCCGGCAATGATGCCTTTGACTTCACCGCTGCTATCGCGAAACGGCAGGATCCAGTGATAGGCATCAATCGTCTGCCCGTCGGCCAGCACCAACTGACGGTCCTGAATCTGCTCCTGGCCGGCCTCCATCACCTCGCGGTATTGTTGCTCGAACGCATGGGCGTCAGATGGCGCAATGCCCACGGCCCCTGCGATTGCAGTACCCATCGCTTGTTCTTCGGTACGTCCAACCGCCTCCAGGTAACGGGTATTGCACAGCAGCATTCGGGCTTGCCGGTCTCGAACGTAGATGGGGTGCGGCAAGCCGTCAATCAGGACGTGCAGGAAGTCCATCTGCTCCTTCAATGCTTGTTCGGCAGCGGCCCGTCGCTGAATCAGGCGGCGCAGGTAAATGATCCAGCCCGCCGCAGCGAGCAACAGGCCTATCGCCACTGCCAGCCATTTGAGAAAAGCTCGCTGGCTGGCCTGGGTACCGCGATTGTCCAGCATGACTTCGCCACGCCAGCGATCGGACAGGTCGTCGAGCTCCTCGCGGGAAAAACTGCGCAGTGTTTTGTCGAGGATGGAGTGAAGCTCAAAAGACCTGCGATCAGTGGCCAATCGCAATTGAGCCGGGTGTTCACCACCCATCGTACGCGTGATGCGCAACCGGTCACGGTAGAACGTGGATATCATATACCGCGAAGCCAGCAGGATGCTGAGCGTGGCATCCGCCTTGTTTTGTGCAACCAGCGCCATCTGGTCAGCACGGCTGCCGGCCTCCATCAGCGTAATGTCCGGGTAATTCTGGCGAACATAGGCGGCCCAATAGCTGCCGGGACTGACGACCAGGCGCTTGCCTGACATCTCTTCCAGGCTTTTGGGCTCTGCCTCGCCAACACGGCTGACAAATACATCTGGGTTGGTCATGTACGGCCGGGTATAGCGCAGCTCCCCCAGACGCTGGTCATGCTGGAACGTGGGCGAAAAATCAGCCTTGCCTTTGCTCAACAGGTCAGCCTGCTCATCAAACGAGCCAGCACGAACCACCTCGAACTGTAGGTGGGTTCGCTGGCTGATTTTCTCCAACAGGTCGGCATTGAGGCCACGCAGCAGGTCATTTTGATCAAAAAAGGTCAATGGCGGGTTGCCATCAATCAACGCCACCCGCAGTTTAGGATGCTCTGCCAGCCATTGTTCCTCTTGCGGGGTAAAGCCAAGGTCAAAGCCCTCTGCGGCTGTGGAGCGCAACCTCCAGCGCCGCGCAATCGACTGCTTCTCGGCAGCGGGAATCGCGTTCAGCGCCTGATTGAGCACTCGCAGCAACTGCTTGTTGTCGGCATTCAAGACAAAACCGACACCGCTGACCTTTTTATCAACTGACGGCCTCAGATGCAGATCGGTGTAGAAATTTTGCCCAATCAGATAGCTGGATGTGATCCCCGCGCCCACGAATGCATCCGCCTGACCAAAGGCAACCGCACTGATACCCTCCAGCGCCGAGGGGTAGAGTTCGATCTTTGCTTTTGGATAAAGCGCCTGGATAGCGGAAGGCTCAACGTAGTATTTGGACATGGCCAGCCGCTCGCCGGCAAGGTCTTGCTGCACATCGCCGACCGAGCCGCGATGGGTTGCCAGCATCATCTGATCGAGGATGTAGGCACGCGACATGACCAACCCTGCTTGCGCGGTTTCATACTCCCGGGCGGAGCCCAGCAAGTCCAGCTCACCAGCC
>NZ_VBVZ01000630.1 GCF_005863185.1 Pseudomonas edaphica | reverse complement strand
CCGCCAGACTTGTGCTTCAACTATCGGAAATTGGTCGAGCAGGAATTTGGCATCGCCAAAGCGACCCAACCCGACTACAAGATCTGCATCGTCGGCGCTGGCGTCACCGGTTTAACTGCTGCGCGTGAGTTGCTTCGCTGCGGGTTCACTAACGTCACCTTACTGGAACAGTCCCATCGCATTGGTGGGCGCCATCTATCGGTGCTCAACTTAGGCCAATCACCCCTGCTGGGGCAGACACCTTTTGAGATGGGTGCCATGCGCATGCCACTTTTCAATCAGGTCGGTGAATCGCCTTTAGACGGCCAATCCCTGCTGGCCTACTACTGCAAACTCTTTGAACTGCGGCTATCCGATTTCCCCAACCCAGGCACACCGCATGTGCGCAGCACCGGTATTTACCTGCGTGAAGGGTTGCTTGAGGGGCAGCCTGAGCCGCAAATGCTGATCTGGAAAAACCCTCAAGGCCACACACCGCCCCCCACAGAACAATTGCAGCAGGTGTATGCCAAATGGCGCCAATTCGCTGATCAGATGACCCGACAAGTCGCGCAGAGCTATGGCACACCGCAGTGGGAATCCCTGTGGTCCGCCATCGTCACTCGCTACCAGAAGCTGTCCTTTCGTGATTTGGTGACACTGGCAAGTATTGCGTGGAAGCCATCGACTCCCGGCGATTTCGGCGGGCTCGGCATGACCCCGGAAGAGTCCACCCTTTTCTATTCAATCGGTATCGGCGATGGCAGTTGGGGCGCGTTTTATGACGTGTGCTGCCTCTACCCTTTACGCACGGCGATCTTTGGTTTCAGCAGTCAACTGCAGCTGGTGCATGGGCGTGTTGGCGTTAATGGCAACCCCGCGCCGTCACCGTATTTGGGGGAAACCACTCTCAAAGACTGCAGTGACTTGGCGTTCGAAGCGCCGCGTTACCTCGGCCTGGCGGCGCTGGATGAGTGTCTGCTGTTTATGGAAACCAACGTCAACGGCCAGTCCTTTTATGATCACAGCCGGCAACGCGGCGCAGGTTTTCTCACCGACAGCTCGGTGACACGACTGACCAAGCTGGAAAACGGCCAAATCCGTGTGACTTACGACTGGCGCGCCAGCAGTGCCACCGGCAAAACCGAACGCCATGAAGACTTCGACGCCGTGATCATGACGCTGCCGTCCTGGATCATCGAAACCCATATTCAACTGGAGAACTTCAATCAGGCCATGCTGCCGTACACCGTCACCAACGCTTACAAAACCGCTCACTGGGAAACCAGCTGCAAGGTCTACGCGCCGTTGAAAAAGAGCTTTCTGTCGAAAAACAAAAAGATCCCGCAGATCATGGTCACCGACAGTTTTATCCACGATGTGTACACCTACCGCTACCACGACACCTATCCCTATGACTGCATTTTGCTCAGTTACACCTGGGAGGATGACGCCACCAAACTGGCCGCCTTTGACGATCAAACGCTGATCAAGAAATGCATCACGGAACTGGACCGTATCTTGTTGCGCAGCGCCAATATCAAAACGCCGATATCGCCTTACATCGACACAAAAAACGCCGTCGTTCAACGCTGGATGACTGACAAGAACGCGCTGGGCTGCGCAAAGCTGTATCGCGCAGGCACTTATTACGACGCGGTCAGCTTGATGCAGTACAACCGCGACTACAGCCCTGTTTCCGGGCTGTATCTGGCGGGAGAATCCTTCTCGGTGGATGCCGGCTGGACCGAACCTTGCCTGCGTGGCGCCGTCGATGCGGTGATCAACCTCTGCCACACCACCCAAGCAGCCTTCAATGGAGGGTTTAGCCTGGACGATTACCCACGCTATCAGGGGCAATCGCCAATACAGCAACGGCCTACGTTTTAAACGGAAACAACCTACTGACGCACAAGCAAAAAAGACTTCCTATTAAACGCCCACCCCTACAGGTGGGCTCATAACAATAAAAAGAGGTCTAAAACATGAACGACTCTACAAGTCCCGTACGCGTCGCCGTTGTGCAATTCGATCCGCAAGTTGGCACACAAAACCGCCCCACCAACCTGGAGACCAGCCTCAGCCTTGCGCTGCAAGCGGTGAACAATGGCGCCAACCTGATAGTGCTACCCGAGTTGGCCAACACCGGGTATTTATTCAACAGTCGCCAGGATGCGTATCTCCATTCCGAATCCGTTCCAGACGGCCCCAGCATCCAGGCCTGGATGGATTTTGCACAGTTTCACCAGGTGTATCTGGTGGCCGGTCTGGCTGAACGTGACGGCATGCAACTGTTCGATACGGCTGTGCTGCTGGGGCCAGAGGGCCTGATCGGTAAGTACCGCAAGGCCCACCTGTGGAACAAGGAAAAGCTTTGGTTCACTCCCGGCAACCTCGGTTTCCCAGTGTTCGAAACACCCATCGGCCGCATTGGCTTGCTGATCTGCTGGGACATCTGGTTCCCCGAAGTGCCACGCATATTGACCCAGCAAGGCGCCGATATTATTTGCAGCCTGAACAACTGGGTGTGGACGCCGCCGCCGTTGTTCGACGAAGCCGGCAAATGCATGGCCTCGTACTTGACCATGACTGCCGCCCACGTCAACAACGTGTTTATTGCGGCCGCCAACCGCATCGGTGAAGAACAGGACGCGCGTTACCTCGGCTGCTCGTTGATTGCCGGCACCAATGGCTGGCCTATCGGCAAGGTCGCCTCACCCAACGAGCAAGCGATTATTTACGCGGACATCGACCTCTCCAGCGCCCGCAGCGCACCGATCTGGAACAGCCTGAACGACCTGCAGCGCGATCGTCGGGCGGACCTCTATGACAGCATGCTCGGCTATCGCCATCACCCGTGCCTGCCACGCTGACGGGGGTGGGAATATGGACGTCAAACCAACAAAAACGTCGTCTGACTCATCGGTTCGCCACCTTTTCATCCTGATCCTGGCCTCACTCACCCTGGTCGTGTCGCTCACGGGATTGTCAGTGGCTTACTCCACTTCGGCGCCAGTACTCTGGCCCAGTTACAACGACATGATGGCCAGCCTGCCCGCACCGACCGCGTGGTTGCGCTGGGTGGTCGGCGATATCAGTGAAGTGGCGTTTTACAAACACGAGTTTGCGTCAATCGGCTTGTTGCTCGGTGGCGCTTTCGGTTACTGGACCAGTCGTTATGCCCAAGGTTGGCAAGGTTTCGGCATCGCCTACGGCACGGGGCTTTGGCCTTGGTTGGTGACCAGCTCATTGCTGGGGCTGTTGTTGAGCAATGCACTCTGGGGCTGGACCCTGACGGCCGACGCTTGGCAACCGACGTTCGCCGCCTTTGTATCACTGCCGGCGGCCATGGTGCTGTTGTTTGGCGGGGGTTGGAAGGTCACGCTCAATGGTGCCCTGCTCGGCGCGCTCCTGGTGACGCCAAGCTGCCTGTTGATGGTCAACTTCTTATGCATCCCGTTGGGCTTGCCGGTGGTGATTGGCAATGTATTGGGCATGGCCCTAGGTAGCGTCGTGGCGTTTTTACTGTGTCGTGCAGTACCGGTGCTGGTT
>NZ_VBVZ01000062.1 GCF_005863185.1 Pseudomonas edaphica | reverse complement strand
CTTCAAGGCCATTGATGACTGCTACCGAGTGCCCCCGCCGATTACTCACGCCCACGTGACCTTCGGCAAGCTCACGCACGCTGACGTTTTTCATATAGTGAATTAGCCCTAACCGCAGGAAGCCCTCGCCAGGCTTTTCCTCATCCTCACCATCATTCAAACTCTCCACACCCGCGTCAAAGCTCTCACCCGCCGTTGTGTCGTTGTTCTCCTCGTGTGCACGCTTGGCACTGACGGCAAATAAAAAGTGCGCATCCTTGAGCATGCCTTTATCGGGGCCGATGAACTGCGAAGCGCGCGAGGCGACGGCCAACTCTCGGTCGGTCAATGTGAGCGTGTAATTGTCGCGCATCGTTACCCGATAACCACCGTCCAGCCGCCTGACTTCGCGGTAGATCTCTGTCGGGCTTTGACCGAATGTGTGCATGGCAGCCTTGATCGTCGCTACCGTGGCACAGTTACCGCCTGGCCCCTGACGGAACCCACTCCAAATATTCAAAGGCTTTGCGCCATTACGCTTATCGGACAAACCCGGGATATCGCCTCCATGCGCCTGCGCAGGCGCGCAAGTCAGCACGGGCGCCGAGTCAGCTGGCGCGGCACGCCTCACCGCCTGGGGATTCACTTGGGGTTGTGGGGGCACATCGGGAAAGACCTTAGCCTTTGGCTGCGAGGGACCACTGGCCAATTGCGCTAAAAATGCGGCAACCCTGTCCACCAGGCTTTGAGCCCTTTGTTGCCCAGGCCTATCACTGGGCACCGGCACCGAGCTCCACCGCGAACCGGCATGTTTTGGCGCGTAAAAGGACGCGCGCTCATTGGGTGCGCCATGCAAATCCATGCTTGGCAGCTGACGCACATCTGGGTAAGCGATGTTATCAATGCGGTAATACACCATGACTTGCTCCACGTTTTTCAAACGTTTCCCCGAACCTTGGGCCCGGGGAAACGCGGCGTTATCGGCGAAGTAAAAACACCCTGGCGGGTGTCAGTTCCTCAGCCGGGAGCGGCTGGAGAAGCCCTGGTCCCAACGATCATTCTCATTTTCAGCAGGGCCTGGGCTCGTGACGCCAACCTTGGGCTTAGTGAGTACCTCCAAGTCTTCCTGCGGGGTCTTCCTGGGCGAGCCTGGCACCTCACTATGGATGTGGCGCGGTTTGCTATGGCTGTCGTGGTCGTGGTCGTGGTCGTCAATCGGTGCCGGCGCTACAGGCGTGATAGGCGAAACCGTCTTGAGCGTCTCGCCAACAGTGGGGTGCGGCTCGGCAGGGCTGTCAGGCTTAAGGTTTATCCGCGTCCGAGGGCGGTGATCAACCGGTACACTTACACCGGTTGTTATTCCATCGCGCTCAACCAAGGTCTCGGGACAGTGGCAATGGTTGATATTGACCTCCACCTTGACCTGCGGTTTTGCCTGATTGGTTACGCTCACACCGGATTCGCGCATCGGATGTGAAACACGGCTCCCGAAGACTGGTATCGCTGCTGGATGCGAATCCTCATCCGACTTCTCTTTTAGTTGATCCGCAACGTCCGAAATAACCTTGGACAGCGAGCCTGTTTGCAGCTTGCCTTTCAATTGAGACGCGGCAGCCGCAGCGTCCTTCAGCAGAGGTTGGGTGTGCACAGCCACGTCGTTCTGAGGGTATATACCTTGCGTGGTATTGGCTGTTGTATCGGTGTGAGGCATTAGGGCAACTGTTTCGGCCTTGCCCGAAAACATCTCACGCAGGGCGCTGACAAGTTGTTCAAACATATCAAACAGTTTCGTGAGCATGTTGGCATTATTCAACCCGTCACGCTGCAAAGCCGTGGAAAACTCAGTTCGGGGGGCGGGTGGAGTGTGCCCCAAACCAGCCCCGTGCAGGCCAACAGGCTTACCGACATTGGGTTCTTTCGAGACTGTCAGGTCAAGGGGCAACGTATCAGAGTTGATAGAGGGCGAATGGCTGATCGAAAAAGACATTAGTAATTTCCTAATTAAGCGCAGCCTGGGCAATTAAAACCCAGAACAGCGACAGTCATTATAAGTGCTGCAAGCAACAGCGCTGCTTCACAGACCCTACTTTTGTGAGGCGCGAGATTATTGAGTTCCAGAAATCGCGCTTAATATAAGGAAACCAAATCAACCTTTAGGACTTTTCCCCGTTGTTATTCACGAAAAACCGAGACGTCGCTCACCCCTACCCGCATGACAGCGGACACATGCACTTATAAACTGCCAAGGCTGCAATTAAGCGACATGATTAACCAACCAACAAAACGACAACGTGTGATACTCCGCACTCAATGAAACACCTGTCGCAACATTTATTACTTGATTAGAAAACGACTGACTATTTAGAACAACTCTGTATCAATATCCAAACCCGGTTTGGCAGCGACTGTTGCTTTCCAGCACTAAAAAAGCTTCCGACAGCGAAAAAACGCCACCTCTCAAGCTTGGCGAGCCTCCGCGGCAATACCTTTAAATGCAAAAATGCTCCGTATCTTTCAATACGGAGCATTTTTGAAACAAAGGCGGCTGTGATTGCTTCACTACGCCGGGTCGGGATGCTTCATACCCAGCAAGCGGCTGACCTGCTCCAACCCGGTTTCGCGGCGCAGCGCGGTAAACAACTCGACTGCCTCGGGGTAGTTGCGCGTGAGCATCGCCAGCCACTGCTTCAAACGGCCCGGCGCCTGCTTTTCGGTCAGTTGCGCCACCGATTGGCGCCAGAACTCGTGGAGCATCGGCTGCATGTCTGCCCACGTCATCTCTACCACCTCTTCGCCTGCCTTCGCCGCCACAATCTGCCGCGCCAGGTCTGGGCGGGCCACCAGGCCACGGCCAAGCATGATGTCTTCGGCGCCGCTGACTTCGCGGCAACGCTTCCAGTCTTCGACGCTCCAGATATCGCCATTGGCAAACACCGGCACCTTGACCACGTCTTGCACCCGCGGAATCCACTCCCAATGGGCCGGCGGCTTGTAGCCATCGGTCTTGGTGCGCGCATGCACCACGATGTGCGCCGCGCCGCCTTCAGCCAGGGCCGTGGCGCACACCAACGCACCGTCGGGGCTGTCGAAGCCCAGGCGCATTTTCGCAGTGACCGGGATATGCGCCGGCACGGCGCGGCGCACGTGCTCGACGATCTGGTTGAGCAGCTCGGGCTCCTTGAGCAATACCGCACCGCCACGGGATTTGTTGACGGTCTTGGCCGGGCAGCCGAAGTTCAGGTCGATCACCTCGGAACCCAATTCGCACGCCAACGCAGCGTTTTCCGCCAGGCACACCGGGTCCGAGCCCAACAACTGCACGCGCAACGGCACGCCCGCTGCGGTGTGGGCACCGTGCAGCAGTTCGGGGGCGAGCTTGTGGAAATAGGCCGGGGTGAGCAGGCGGTCGTTGACGCGAATGAACTCGGTCACGCACCAGTCAATACCGCCCACGCGGGTCAACACGTCCCGCAGGATGTTGTCGACCAACCCCTCCATGGGCGCCAAAGCAATTTGCATGGGAAACACTCAACAAAAATCGTGGCGCAGTTTACTGGGTTTCCCACAGCAACCGTTAACCCCCTGTCAGGGCCGGGCCATAGCCATCGAGAAACTCGGCGGGCATGCGCTTGGGTTTGCCGCTGGACAGCTCGATGCAAACAAAGGTGGTTTGCGCACGCAGCAGGGTCGCACCATCGCTGGGGCGTACCAACTGGAAGCGCCGAGTCATCTTCAGCCGCTGGTCCCAGTCAACGATCCAGGTAGCCAGTTGCAACTCGTCACCTTCGTAGCCGGCCGCCAGATAGTCGATCTCATGGCGCACCACGGCCATGGCGCGGTCCAGCCGGCGATACTCGGCGAGGTCCAGCCCCAGACGCTGGGAGTGACGCCACGCACAACGCTCCAGCCAGGACACGTACACCGCATTATTGGCGTGCCCAAGGCCATCGATGTCTTCAGCGGCGACCTGCAGGTCGATGATAAACGGCGCTGCCAGATCCCAGCCCATGCCTTGCTCCAGTCGATGAATGTCGCCGGGCAGTGTATCAGGCGGTTTGCCGCTCCTGTAAACGACTGCCGGCCAACAGGGCCAACACACCCTCGATCACCCGTGGATCGGCCAGCACCCGCTGATGACCGCCCTGCTCAAGGCGCAGCAGGCGGCTGTCGAACCAAGCCTCATGAATGGCTTGCGAGGCTTTGACCGGGACGAACGTGTCGTCTTCAGCGTGCACGATCAACCCCGGCAGGTTCATCTGGTAGTGGGCCACATCCAGGTGCTTGAGCGGCATTCCGAAAGTCTGTTCGACCTCCTGGATAAACGCCGAGCGCGCACGCGGCGGCAAGCCCACCATGCGGGTAAAGCCACGCAGCACATCCAGGAAGCGCGAGGGCGCGGCAATGCTCACCAGCGCTTCAGTGCGCAACCCCAATTGCACCGCCAGCATCGCACTGGCGCCGCCCATGGAATGCCCGACCACCGCATGCAGCGGCGGCAACTCAGCGGCAGCATCGAGCATGGCGCGGGCAAACAGCAACACATGCGCTTCACGCCCCGGCGAGCGACCATGGGCCGGGCCATCCAGGGCTATTACCGAATAACCATTGTCCACCAACGCGGTGATCAAGCTGGCGAACTGCGTGGGGCGCCCTTCCCAACCGTGCATCAGCAATACTGCTGGGCCTTGGCCCCAGCACAACGCTGACAAGCCGAAACGCAAGGTGATGCGCTCCGATTGCGCCAGCAGCGGCAGCTCCCAATCTCGCGGCGGCAAGTTGCGCGGTGTCATGAAGGTGCGGCGCAATTTGCTGGCCACCGTTCGCGGTGCCAAACGGCCAACGGTGCCATGGAAACCACGAATCCAGGTTAATGCGCCCATCATGCGACTCCTCTTTAACGCACTGCCGACTTGGCGGCGCGCAACACGCGGTCGGACAATTCACCTGGGCCAAGCGCACGAGCCAGCGCCAGGCCGCCGATCATCAAGGCCATGTCGGCCAAGGCCTTGTCGGTGTCTTCGGGGCTGGCGGCCAGTTGGGCGGCCATCAATTCGGTGTGCTCGTTGAGCGCCAGGCGGAACTCGTCCGGCAGGCGGCTCATCTCGCCCACGGTGGCGGGGATCGGGCAGGCGTGGTCGGTGGAGTCGCGGTGCTTGCGCGACAGGTAGAACGCCGCCACCAGGCTTCTGCGCTCCTCACCGGTCAGTTGCGCGTCCATGTCGTCGATCGACGCACGCCGCCGAGCCAGCAACTGGGTGAAGGCCTCCAGCATCAGCGCGTCCTTGCTTTCAAAGTGCGCGTAGAAACCGCCGACCGTGAGCCCGGCTGCGCCCATGACTTCGCCGACACTCGGCTCAGCCGGGCCGCGCTGGATCAACGCCGCGCTGGCCGCCTGCAAAATGCGTTGGCGGGTTTGCGCTTTTTTATCGATCAGCAGTGCCTCCGTCTCTCATTGGGTGAATATTATTACCATAATAATATTTAGCAAGCGACAGGCATGACCGCTGGTCAGGACAGAATAAGGGGCACTGAGGAGAGAATTGGCCAAACGCCAGACAAACAAAAGGGCCATTCAATAATTGAATGACCCTTAAAAATCCCGCAGAGCGGGTAATCGTGGCGTCCCCTAGGGGACTCGAACCCCTGTTACCGCCGTGAAAGGGCGGTGTCCTAGGCCACTAGACGAAGGGGACACAAACCTTCTATACACTGATCAGCGCTGAGAACTGATCGATTCAAGGACGGTGTGGCCGGAACCTTGAACCTGTAAATTGGTGGAGCTAAACGGGATCGAACCGTTGACCTCTTGCATGCCATGCAAGCGCTCTCCCAGCTGAGCTATAGCCCCTCATCGGTGAGGACGGGGCGAATCTTAATGGCGGTTTGGAAGTGTGTCAAATTTATTTTCAACAATTTCCAAACTTTTTTGCCGGGATAACAATCACTTACCGGCGAAACCCCGGAAAACCGGGGTTTCGTCGTAACAACAGCCTGCTTAAGCGATAGCGCCCAGCAGCTTTTCCCACTCTTTGTTTTCTTTCTTCGAAACACCCCCAAGCAAATCAAGGGCTTGGCGCAGACGGAAACGCGTAAGGTCCGGGCCGAGAATTTCCATCGCATCGAGCACCGACACCGAACTGGCCTGCCCGGTGATCGCGGCAAACATCAGCGGCATGGCATCGCGCAATTTCAATTCCAACGATTCCACCACTGCCTGGATTGTCGCGGTGATGGCATCTTTCTCCCACTGGCGCAGGCTTTCGAGCTTCCACAGGATCAACTGCATCAACTGGCGAACCTGATCACCGGAGAGCTTCTTGGACTCAAACAGCTTGGCGTCCGGGTTCACGCCACCGGCGAAGAAGAAGCTGGCTAATGGTGCGACCTGACTGAACGTCTCTACCCTGCCCTGCACCAGCGGCGCGATCTTCATCATGTACTCGGGGTTCAGCGCCCACTGCTGCACACGGCTGGCAAACTCTTCCACCGGCAAATCACGCAGCCACTGGCCGTTGAGCCACGACAGCTTCTCGATATCGAAGATCGGCCCGCCGAGGGAAACGCGCGACAGGTCGAAGTGGTCGACCATTTCCTGCAGCGAGAACTTCTCGCGCTCGTCCGGCATCGACCAGCCCATGCGGCCCAGGTAGTTGAGCATCGCCTCAGGCATAAAGCCCATGCGCTCGTAGAACGTCACCGACGTCGGGTTCTTGCGCTTGGACAGCTTGCTCTTGTCCGGGTTACGCAGCAGCGGCATGTAGCACAGCTGCGGTTGCTCCCAGCCGAAATACTCGTACAGCAGAATCAGTTTAGGCGCCGACGGCAGCCATTCTTCGCCGCGCAGCACGTGGGTGATGCCCATCAGGTGGTCGTCGACCACGTTGGCCAGGAAGTACGTCGGCAGGCCGTCGGTCTTCATCAGCACTTGCATGTCCATGCGGTCCCACGGGATCTCGACGTCACCGCGCAGCATGTCCGGCACCACGCACACGCCTTCGCTCGGCACTTTCATGCGGATCACGTGCGGCTCGCCGGCGGCCAGGCGCCGGGCCACTTCTTCCTTGGACAGCAGCAGCGCGCGGCCGTCGTAACGCGGGGTTTCACCACGGGCCTGTTGCTCGGCACGCATCTGGTCGAGTTCTTCGGCGGTGCAGAAGCACGGGAAGGCGTGGCCCATGTCGACCAGTTGCTGGGTGTACTGCTTGTAGATGTCGCTGCGCTCGCTCTGACGATACGGGCCGTGCGGGCCGCCGACGTCCGGGCCTTCAGCCCAGGTAATGCCCAACCAGCGCAAGGCATCGAAAATCTGCTGCTCCGACTCACGGGTGGAGCGCACTTGGTCGGTGTCTTCGATCCGCAGGATGAATTCACCGCCGTGCTGCTTGGCAAAGCAGTAGTTGAACAGGGCGATGTAGGCAGTACCGACGTGGGGATCCCCAGTAGGCGATGGCGCAATGCGCGTGCGGACGGTGGTCATGGCAGGTCTCGAATGGGCGATAAAACTGAAAATTGAAACAAGGGGCGAATGGTAACACCAGCGTGGGGGGTTCTGGCAGACCGAGGTGTCGCTATCGCAGGCAAGCCAGCTCCCACATTTTGACTGTGTTCACACATCAACTGTGGGAGCCGGGCTTGCCCGTGATGAGGCCAGACCGGCTAGCGAAAAATCAAACAGCCAACAGGCGCTCACGCAACTTGCCAATCTCATCGCGCGTCTGCGCCGCCGCCTCAAACTCAAGATCGCGCGCCAACTGGTACATCTTCTCTTCCAACTGCCGAATCCGCTTGGTGATCTCACTCGGCGAGCGCAGTTCGTTCTCGTACTTGGCGCTCTCCTCGGCCGCCTTGGCCATGCCCTTGCGCTTCTTGCTGCGCGAGCCCGGCACGGTGGCGCCTTCCATGATGTCGGCAACGTCCTTGAACACCCCTTTGGGGGTGATGCCATGCTCCAGGTTAAACGCAATCTGCTTGTCACGACGGCGCTCAGTCTCGCCAATCGCCCGTTCCATGGAGCCGGTGATGCGATCCGCGTACAGAATCGCGCGACCATTGAGGTTACGCGCGGCACGGCCAATGGTCTGGATCAACGAGCGCTCGGAACGCAGGAAGCCTTCCTTGTCCGCATCCAGAATCGCCACCAGCGAAACCTCCGGCATGTCCAGGCCTTCGCGCAGCAAGTTGATGCCCACCAGCACATCAAACACACCCAGGCGCAGGTCGCGGATGATCTCTACACGCTCCACGGTGTCGATGTCCGAGTGCAAATAACGCACACGCACGCCGTGGTCGGCCAGGTAATCGGTCAAGTCTTCGGACATGCGTTTGGTCAGCGTGGTGACCAGCACGCGCTCTTCCAGGGCCACGCGCTTGGTGATTTCCGAGAGCAAGTCATCGACCTGGGTCAGCGCCGGGCGGATTTCAATCTGCGGGTCCACCAGCCCGGTCGGCCGCACCAACTGCTCAATCACACGGCCGGCATGTTCGGCTTCATAGTTGCCTGGGGTTGCAGACACGAAGATGGTCTGCGGGCTGATGGCCTCCCACTCGTCAAAACGCATCGGCCGGTTATCCAGTGCCGATGGCAGACGGAAGCCGTATTCCACCAACGTCTCTTTACGCGAACGGTCGCCCTTATACATGGCGCCGACCTGCGGCACGCTGACGTGGGATTCGTCGATCACCAGCAGCGCGTCGTCGGGCAAATAATCATAGAGCGTCGGCGGCGCGGCGCCGGCTTCGCGCCCCGACAGGTAGCGTGAGTAGTTTTCGATGCCGTTGCAGTAGCCCAGCTCCAGGATCATCTCCAAATCGAAGCGGGTGCGCTGCTCCAGGCGCTGGGCTTCCACCAGCTTGTTGTTGGCGCGCAGGTATTCCAGACGCTCTACCAGTTCGGCCTTGATGCCTTCGATCGCCCCCATCAGGGTTTCACGCGGCGTCACGTAGTGGCTTTTCGGATAGAAGGTGAAGCGCGGCAGTTTGCGGATCACCTCGCCGGTCAACGGGTCGAAGGCCGACAGGCTCTCGACTTCATCGTCGAACAGCTCAATGCGGATCGCTTCCAGGTCGGATTCGGCCGGGTAAATGTCGATCACATCGCCACGCACACGGAAGGTGGCACGGGCAAAATCCATGTCGTTGCGGGTGTACTGAAGGCTTGTCAGGCGGCGCAGCAGTTCGCGCTGGTCGAGTTTGTCGCCGCGATCGACGTGCAGCACCATTTTCAAATAGGTTTCCGGGCTGCCCAGGCCGTAGATGCACGACACCGTGGTGACGATGATTGCGTCCTTGCGCTCCAGCAACGCCTTGGTCGCCGACAACCGCATCTGCTCGATATGGTCGTTGATCGACGCATCCTTCTCGATAAAGGTGTCGGACGACGGCACATAGGCTTCGGGCTGGTAGTAGTCGTAGTAGGAGACGAAGTACTCCACCGCGTTGTTCGGAAAGAACGCCTTGAACTCACCGTACAACTGCGCGGCCAGGGTTTTGTTCGGCGCCAGCACCAGAGTCGGGCGGTTGATCTGCGCGATCACGTTGGCGATGCTGAAGGTCTTGCCTGAACCGGTCACCCCGAGCAGCGTCTGGTGCGCAAGGCCGGCTTCGATGCCTTCGACCATCTGGCGAATGGCTTCGGGCTGGTCGCCGGCGGGTTCAAAACGGGTGACGAGCTGGAAATCCGACATAACGTACCTCGTGAAGTCACCCCAGACTCGAAACCGCCAGGGACGAAATAGCTCAGCAACCCGCGAATAGTCTTCGCAGGTTGCAGGAAAAAACCATGATAGCTGTAGAAGTGGTGGCGAATGTGACGGGTTTCAAGGCAATCGTCCTACCTGCCGTCGCTGATCAATATTGCAATAAGACTAACGGTGGGCAAATAAACCGAAAAACTTGGCTTAAAAGCCGTTTCGGTTGTCGCCCTGAGCCTGGATGGCCTCTATACTAGCTCCCCGTTTGTGCACCGCTCTAGTGCATTCGGCTGGAGCGCGACACGTCCCTCCATTCCCCCATAGAGCTGCCGCAAAAATGAGCCTGTTCTCCGCTGTCGAAATGGCACCACGCGATCCAATCCTGGGCCTCAACGAAGCATTTAACGCCGATACACGAACCACCAAGGTCAACCTTGGCGTGGGCGTTTACTGCAACGAGGAGGGGAAGATTCCACTCTTGCGTGCCGTTGCCGAAGCGGAAGCCATTCGCGTGGCGCAACACGCCGCCCGTGGCTACCTGCCGATCGACGGTATCGTGGCGTACGACCAGGCTGTGCAAAAGCTGCTGTTCGGCGCTGAGTCGCCACTGCTGAGCGCCGGCCGCGTGATCACCGCCCAAGCGGTCGGCGGCACCGGCGCGCTTAAAATCGGCGCGGACTTCCTCAAGCAACTGCTGCCCAACGCCGTCGTCGCTATCAGCGACCCGAGCTGGGAAAACCACCAGGCCCTGTTCGAAAAAGCCGGCTTCCCGGTGCAGACCTACCGCTACTACGACGCCGCCACCCACGACGTCAACCGTGCCGGCCTGCTCGAAGACCTCAACGCCCTGCCGCCACAGTCCATCGTGGTGCTGCACGCCTGCTGCCACAACCCGACCGGCGTTGACCTGAGCCCGGCCGACTGGCAAAACGTGCTGGAGGTCATCAAGGCCAAGAACCTGGTGCCGTTCCTCGACATGGCCTACCAGGGCTTTGGCGACGGCATCCACGAAGACGCCGCTGCTGTGCGCCTGTTTGCTGAATCGGGCCTGACCTTCTTTGTCTCCAGCTCGTTCTCCAAGTCGTTCTCGCTGTACGGCGAACGCGTGGGCGCGCTGTCGATCGTCAGCGAATCCAAGGAAGAAAGCGCGCGCATCCTGTCCCAGGTCAAACGCGTTATCCGCACCAACTACTCCAACCCGCCGACCCACGGCGCGGCGATCGTGGCGGCCGTGCTGAACAACCCTGAGCTGCGCGCCCAATGGGAAGCCGAACTGGCCGAGATGCGCCTGCGCATCCGCGGCATGCGTGAGCAGATGGTCGCCGAACTGGCCAAGGCTGCACCGGGCCACGACTTCAGCTTCGTCGGCCGCCAGCGTGGGATGTTCTCCTACTCCGGCCTGACCGTTGAGCAAGTCACCCGCCTGCGCACCGAGTTTGGTATCTACGCGCTCGACACCGGCCGCATCTGCGTGGCCGCGCTGAACCAGTCGAACATTGGTGCGGTCACTAAAGCGATTGTTCAGGTTCTATAAACCTGCCAGCGTCGTACGAAGGGGGAAGCCGATGGCTTCCCCCTTTTTATTGGCGAACCCACTAGACTGAACCCTGATCGCCCCTTTGCTGTGAGAGCCCTATGAGAAACGACGACCTGGACCTGCGCGCCGACCGCGACGAACTGCATGACTACACCCCGCGCGCGCCGCAAGCCAAGCGCCAGAAAAGTCTGGTGCTGCAAGTGGCGCTGGGCGTGTTCCTGGGTGGGTTGGCCTTGTGGCTGGTGCAGTTGGGCGCCACGGCGATAATGGCCAAGCTGGCCATGGGCACCCTGCAATTTGGCGGCTGACACAGATCAACAGGTGGGAGCTGGCTTGCCAGCTCCCACATGAGATCTAAGTGGCTACCAGGCCGCGTTCCTCCAGCAACTTCACAAAGCTGTTCAAACTCTGCGACACCGTGCCTCGGCGCCAGATCAGCCAGGTATTGAGCAGGCGAAACGCGTCGGTCAACGGCCACACACTCACCGTCGTAAACCCCGGCATGCTCTCCAGCATACTGCGCGGCATCAGCGCCAGGCCGGCCCCGGCGCTGACGCAGGCGAGCATGCCGTGATAGGACTCCATTTCGAAGATCTTGCCCGGCACCGCGCCATCCTGTGAAAACCAGCGTTCGAAGTGATGGCGATACGAGCAGTTCGAACGAAAGGTGTAGATGCTCTCCCCCGCCACATCCTGGCCCCGCGTGATCGGCGCATGGTGCAGCGGCGCAATCACCACCATCTCCTCCTCAAACACCGCCACGCCCTCCAGCGTGGCATGCAGCACCGGCCCATCGACAAACGCCGCCGCCAGGCGCCCCGACAACACGCCCTCGATCATCGTGCCCGACGGCCCGGTGCTCAGGTCCAGCTCGACCTTGGTGTGTTTCTGGTTATACGCCGCCAATAGCGCCGGAATGCGTACAGCCGCCGTACTCTCCAGCGAGCCAAGCGCAAACGCGCCCTGAGGCTCCTCCCCGGCCACGGTTGCGCGGGCCTCCTGCACCAAATCAAGAATGCGCCGCGCATAACCGAGGAAATTCCAGCCGGCTGGTGACAGGCGCAGGCGGCTTTTCTCACGGATAAACAACTCCACGCCCAAATCCTGCTCCAGTTGCTTGATGCGTGTGGTCAGGTTCGACGGCACGCGATGAATCAACTGCGCGGCGGCGCTGATGCTGCCTTGCTCGGCAACGGCCTTGAAGATTTCCAGCTGCACCAGATCCAAGTCATTCTCCAATCGTGAACGTATGTGAGCGTTCCCACGCTCTGCGTGGGAATGCCGCCAAGGACGCTCCGCGTCCAAAATCCAACATCCATTCTCAATTCGAGAACGTATCACTTAATATTATTCAGTTTCCAGAAAACATGCATCCCCGTAGGCTGACCCCATTCCACTCATTCAGCCGGACGGTGCCATGAACGCTATTACTCACCAGACCCACGCCTTGTCGATCAACCCCGCCAATGGCGAAACGGTCGCCAGCTACCCCTACGAAACCGCGGCGCAACTGGACGCCGCCCTAGACCGCGCCACTGACGCTTTCCGCAGCTGGCGCCGCCAGCCGGTGAGCCAACGCGCTGAACTGCTGCTGGCCCTGGCCGATGCATTGCGCGAGCAAGCCGAAGACATGGCCCAGATGATCACCCTGGAAATGGGCAAACCCATCGCCCAGGCCCGCGCCGAAATCGAAAAGTGTGCACAGCTCAGCGAGTGGTACGCCGCCCAAGGCCCAGCCATGCTCGCGCCGGAACCGACCCTGGTGGATAACGGCAGCGCGCAGATCGAATATCGCCCGCTGGGCCTGATCTTCGCCGTCATGCCGTGGAACTTCCCGGTGTGGCAAGTACTGCGCGGCGCCGTACCGACCTTGCTGGCCGGTAACACCTACGTGCTCAAACACGCGCCGAATGTGATGGGCAGCGCCTACCTGATCCAGCAAGCGTTCCAGAAAGCCGGTTTTGCCGAAGGTATTTTTGAAGTGGTCAACGTGACCAACGAGGGCGTATCCAAGGCCATCGCCGACCCACGCATCGCCGCCGTCACCCTCACTGGCAGCGTGCGCGCCGGTATCGCCATCGGCTCCCAGGCCGGTGCAGCGCTGAAAAAATGCGTGCTGGAATTGGGCGGCTCCGACCCGTTTATCGTGCTTAACGACGCCGACCTTGATGCCGCCGTGCAGGCCGCCGTGATCGGGCGCTTCCAGAACAGCGGCCAGGTCTGCGCCGCCGCCAAGCGCCTGATCATCGAAGCAGGTGTGGTGGAAGCTTTCACAGCCAAATTCCTCGAAGCCAGTCGAAAACTGGTGATGGGCGACCCGACGTCGACTGCCACCTACATCGGCCCGATGGCCCGTTTCGACCTGCGTGATGAACTGCACGGCCAAGTCCAGGCCACCCTGGAAGAAGGCGCGACCCTGCTGCTGGGCGGCAATAAAGTGCCCGGCGCCGGCAACTACTATGAGCCGACCGTGCTGGCCAACGTCACCGACCAGATGACCTCGTTCAAACAGGAACTGTTCGGCCCCGTGGCCTCGATCATCACCACCCGCGATGCTGACCACGCCGTGGCCCTGGCCAACGACAGCGAGTTCGGCTTGACCGCCAGTGTCTTCACCACCGACTCGGCGAAGGCCCGGGATATCACCAACCAACTGGAAACCGGCGCAGTATTCGTCAACTCGTTCAGCGTGTCAGACCCACGCGTGGCGTTTGGCGGCGTGAAAAAGAGTGGATTTGGCCGCGAACTGTCGCACTTTGGCGTACGCGAATTCTGCAACGCGCAGACCGTGTGGCTGGATCGCAAATAAAACCGGCAACACCCTTCAACTGTGGGAGCTGGCTTGCCTGCGATAGCCATAGGTATCTACACAACCGGTTAGTGGCCAGTGGGCTGTTGTGGCGAGCAGGCTTGTCCTGCGTTGGGCCGCGAAGCGGCCCCAAACCCAGACACCACAGGAGAAATAGGCTGCTTTAAAAAGTTGTGTAGATACCTATGCTGCGATAGCGGTGCATCAGTGACAACTCCTTGGCTGACCCACTGCCATCGCAGGCAAGCCAGCTCCCACCTTTGATCTGCGGTGCTTATCGATTAGTCGACCGTCACGTTGCCCACTGCTTTTGCAGCTTGCCTTTACTCGCTTCCAGCACTTGCTCGCGCGTTACTCGGTTGGTAGGCATGGTCACCTTCTCCAGGCCTTCAAAAGCGCAGGCGTCCCCAACTGAACCGGCGAGCAGTAGGCAGGCCCAAGGCATAGCTCTTATTCTTCGCAGGAATGGCGCCAATTCCCCCCGCACCCCGCAATCGACTACCATACTGCGCCGGTTCCCAAACGGGACTAATAGGGAATTCGAAGCGCGGCCCATCGCGCCAATCGAAACTGCCCCCGCAACTGTAGGTGCCGAGCCTGCTCCCTATTGCCACTGGACCACGTCCGGGAAGGCCGGAGCGAGGCGACGACGCATCAGTCAGGAGACCTGCCGGCCCAGCGTTATCACTCACCGGCGGGGTGTCCGGGAAGGACATCCGCGCCCTGCAAACCTGCAGCGTTCAAAGGTGTGTTTCCGAGCCGTACCTGCCCTGTTTCCCGTACGGTTCACTCGGAGATTGCCCCATGCTGCTACGCGTTTGCGCCCTGATCACCGGCCTGGGCTTTTGTGCCCTGGCCCACGCCACGCCGACTCACTACCCGCTCACGGTGGAAAACTGCGGCAGCAGCGTCACCTTCCAACAGGCCCCGGCACGCAGCGTGACCATTGGCCAGGCCGCCACCGAGATGCTCTACGCCCTGGGCGTGGCGAATAAAGTGGTCGGCACCTCGCTGTGGTTCAACAGCGTATTACCGCAGTTCAAAGCGCAAAACGACAAGATCGAGCGCCTGGCCGACAACGAGCCGAGCTTCGAAGCTGTGATCGCCAAACGCCCACAACTGGTGGCCGCCGAGCTGGAATGGGTGGTCGGCCCGCAAGGCGTGGTCGGTACCCGCGAGCAATTCCACGAACTGAAGATTCCCACCTACGTGCTGCCCTCCGACTGCGAAGGCAAGGACAACCTGGTGGGCGCCGATGGCACGCGGCTGGAGCCGTTTCGCATCGACACGATCTATAAAAGCATCAGCCAGTTGGCTGAGATTTTCGACGTGCAAGCGCGTGGCCAACAGTTGAATGACGAACTCAAGGCACGCCTGGCAAAGTCGGTCGCCACCGCGCAAGGCAAAGGCCTCAAGCACGCCAGCGCACTGGTGTGGTTTTCCAGCAGCGAGATGGCGGCCGACCCGTATGTGGCCGGCCACAAGGGCATTCCCGAATTGATGCTGCAAACCCTCGGCCTGCACAACGTGGTGCAGTCCGACGAAGAATGGCCCGCCGTCGGTTGGGAGACCATCGCCAAGGCCAACCCGACCTTCCTGGTGATCGCGCGCATGGACCGCCGTCGCTACCCGGCCGACGACCATGAAAAGAAACTTGCCTTCCTGCGCAGCGACCCGGTGACCCGCAACATGGACGCGGTGAAAAACAACCGCATCCTCATTATTGATGCCCTGGCGTTGCAGGCAAGCCTGCGCATGTTCGATGGCCTGGAACAACTGGCCGGTGCCATCGACGGCTACGACCTGTCGAAATGATGCGCACCCTACTCGCCCTCGCCGTGTTGCTGATGGCCGTGCTCGCCGGCACCGCCATCGGCGAAACCGCCATCGAACCGCAAGTGGTCTTGCAGGTGCTGGCCAACAAACTCTGGGCCGCCGGTTACGTGCTCGACCCGATCGATGAAGGCGTGGTGTGGAACTACCGCCTGACACGGGCGCTGGTTGCCGCCGCGTGTGGCGCCGGGCTGGCCACCTGCGGGGTGATCCTGCAGTCGCTGTTGCGCAACCCGTTGGCCGATCCGTACCTGCTGGGCATCAGCGCGGGCGCCTCGACCGGTGCAGTGTTGGTGGCATTGATGGGCGTGGGCGGCGGGCTGATTTCGCTGTCGGCGGGCGCGTTTGTCGGCGCGATGGCGGCGTTTGCGTTGGTGATTCTATTGGCACGGGCCAGCGGCTCAACCAGCGGCACCGGCCAGATCATCCTCGCCGGCATCGCCGGTTCGCAGCTGTTCAATGCCCTCACCGCGTTCCTGATCACCAAGTCCGCCAGTTCCGAACAGGCGCGCGGCATCATGTTCTGGCTGCTGGGCAACCTCAGCGGCGTGCGCTGGCCGTCGGTGTGGCTGGCGGTGCCGGTGGCGGTCGCAGGCCTGGCGGTGTGCTTGTGGCATCGGCGTGCGCTGGATGCGTTTACCTTTGGCACCGACTCGGCGGCTTCGTTGGGTATTCCAGTGCGCCGTGTGCAATTTGTGCTTGTCGGTTGCGCGGCGCTGGTGACGGCGGTGATGGTGTCGATTGTCGGCTCCATCGGTTTTGTCGGGCTGGTGATTCCCCACGCCGTGCGCCTGCTGCTGGGCACCGGGCATTCGCGGTTGCTGCCCGCCAGTGCGCTGGGCGGCGCGTTGTTTCTGATCGCTGCTGATGTGCTGTCGCGCACCTTGATCAAAGGCCAGGTGATTCCCGTCGGTGTGGTCACTGCCTTGGTCGGCGCGCCAGTCTTTGCATTGATCCTGATTGGCCGGAGGAATGCGCGATGACGGTACTCAGTTGCACCGGCCTGGGCTTCAAGGTGCGTGAAGCGCATTTGCTGCGCGACATTGATCTTGAAGTTCAGCCAGGTGAAACCTTAGGCATTGTCGGGCCGAACGGCTCGGGCAAATCCACCCTGCTCAAATTGCTCGCCGGTTTGCGTGTGCCTGCGTCCGGCGAGGTATTACTGGGCGGCCAGCGCCTGCCCAAACTGCCCCGTCGCCTTGTTGCGCAACACCTGGCGGTGGTGGAGCAGCAGGCTGATACCGACGATGCCATCCGCGTGTTCGATGCCGTGGCGCTGGGCCGCACGCCCTGGCTGTCGGCGCTGAGCCCGTGGTCTGCCGAAGACAATGCCATCGTGCGCCAGGCGCTGCACGACGTCGATGCCACCCACCTGAGCCAACGCGCCTGGCGCAGCCTCTCTGGCGGCGAACGCCAACGCGTGCACATCGCCCGCGCATTGGCGCAACGACCGCAGATCTTGTTGCTGGATGAGCCGACCAATCACCTGGATATCCAACATCAACTGGCGATTTTGAAAGGTGTGCAGGCGCTGCCGGTGACCACGCTGATTGCGCTGCATGACCTGAACCAGGCGCTGACCTGTGATCGT
>NZ_VBVZ01000629.1 GCF_005863185.1 Pseudomonas edaphica | reverse complement strand
CCCTTACCGCGAGGCTGTGTAAGTTACCTTTTGAAATGATCGTTCCCACGCTCCGCGTGGGAATGCAGCCAGGGACGCTCCGCGTCCCAAGAGCGGACGCAGAGCGTCCAGTGAGGCATTCCCACGCAGAGCGTGGGAACGATCATCAAAACTCAAGGCTCCAAGCCAATCCCACGCAAAATCACACTGGTCACCGTCTGGATTGCCTTCTCGAACTGCCTGTCCGACAACGGCTGGTGATCATTCAAGATCTTCACCTGGTGATCAAAGTCCGCATAGTGCTGGGTCGAGGCCCAAATCATATACAGCAGGCTCGACGGCTCCACCGGCAGGATGCGCTTGTCTTCCACCCACTGACGAATTTTCGCCTCCTTCATCTTGGCCCAGTCGTACAGGCTTTCGTCCAGCGCCTCACCGAGGGTCGGCGCGCCGTGGATGATTTCATTCGCCCAGACTTTCGAACCATGCGGCCGCGTGCGTGAGCGCTGCATCTTGGCGCGGATGTAACTGCTGAGCACCACGCGCGGGTCATCGAAGGTTTCAAAGCTCAGGGCGTCCTGCTTCCACAGGTCCAGCAGGTCGAACAGCACGGCGCTGTACAGCTCGCTTTTAGTGCTGAAGTAGTAATGCAGGTTGGAGCGCGGCAGTTGCACTTCTTCGGCAATATCGGCCATGGCGGTGCTGCCATAGCCCTTCTCGGCAAAGACTTTCTCTGCCGCCAGCAGGATTTTCTCGACGTTGCTGCGCCGGATACCGATCTTGTGATTGCCCATGGATGATGGAGCCCCAGTCACTTTTAAATACAATTCATTTTCAACCATCACATCATGAACCGCCTCATTAGGCTACACGCCATTGATCGCCAGATCGGCGCCAGCGCTTCAAAGCCCGCAGTATTCCAAGGCGTCAGCCTGCGTGATCGAGCTATGATCGGCGCATCTGAACCGGACACCCCTGACCTATGGCCGTTGACCTGCACGCCCTCTACCCGAAATTGATCCACCTGATGCTGGACACGGTCTTCGTGGTCGACAGTGACAACCTGATCGTGTTTGTCAGCGATGCCTGCGAAGCCCTGCTCGGTTACCGCGCCGACGAACTGACCGGCACCCCCATCACCGACTACATGCACCCCGAAGACCTGGCGCGCACCCGGGCCTCGATTGTGCGGGTGATGAATGGCCGGCCCCATGTGGATTTTCGCAACCGTTATCTGCGCAAGGATGGCAGCGTGGTGCACATCCTGTGGGCAGCGTTCTGGTCCGAAGAAGTCGGCGCGCGCATCGGCGTGGCGCGCGACGTGACGGCGCTCACCCAGGCCGAGGAGGAACTGCGTTTCCTCGCCCACCATGACCCGCTGACGGCGCTCACCAACCGCTCGTTGTTCAACGATGGCCTGGCGTCGGCCCTGCACACCGCACAGCGTCATAACACCCGGCTGGCGTTGCTGTTTCTGGACGTCAATGACTTCAAGGGCATCAACGATGTGCATGGCCACGCGGTGGGCGATCGCGTGCTCTGCGTGATTGCACGGCGGCTGGAACGTTGCGTGCGTGACAGCGACCTGGTGGCGCGCATGGGCGGCGACGAATTCACGGTGTTGCTGACCGATGTGCAGTCACACGAAACGGTTAGCGCCAAAGTCGCGCAAATTCTCGCGGCCATGGCCGAGCCGCTGGGCGCTGAGTTTGGCCCGGTCAAGATGCCGTCGTGCAGTGTGGGCGTGGCGTTTTATCCGGCCGACGGTGCAGACGCCGATACCCTGCTCAGCCACGCAGACAGCGATATGTACAGGATAAAAAGGCTGCGGTTGGCCGCCGAGTGATGAAACTTCCTACGCGAACCTTTCCCGCCAAAAACGGATTGGTTAGGATCGCGGTCCACTTGAAGGATCATTGCAATGACTATTCGACCTCGCGTGGCTGCCGACGACCCGGTGCTGGGCGCACTGTGGGAGCGCTCGGTGCGAGCCACCCATGACTTCCTCCCCGAGGACGACATCCAGCGTTTGCTGCCGCTGGTGCGCGACGCCTACCTGCCAATGCCGGCCCTCGACGTGTGGGTGTATGAAGACCACCACGGTATCGCCGGTTTTATCGGCACTGGCGGGCATAACGTCGAAATGCTGTTTATCGACCCCGAGCGCCGCGGCCAGGGCGTCGGCCGCCAATTGCTCGACCACGCCCGCGCCCGTCATGACACGCTGACCGTGGACGTCAACGAACAAAACCCGCAGGCCGTGGGTTTCTATCTGCATTATGGTTTTATCCAGGTCGCGCGCTCGCCGCTGGATGGCGAAGGCAAACCCTTTCCCTTGTTGCACATGGCATTACCGACTCACTCACTTGAAGGTACTGAACAATGCTGATCAAGAAAGCCCTCACCACTGTCACCCTGCTCGCTTCCCTGCTGGGCGCCTCTGCGGCATTTGCCCACGCCCATCTCAAAAGTTCGACACCGGCGGCAGACAGCACGGTTGCTGCGCCCGCCGACCTGCGCCTGACCTTCAGCGAAGGCGTCGAGGCCACCTTCACCAAAGTGTCCCTGAGCAAAGACGGCACCGAACTCGCCATCAAAGGCCTGGAAACCCCGGACGCCGACAAGAAAACCCTGGTGGTCACACCCGCCGCGCCGCTGGCCGCCGGCAACTACAAAGTGGTGTGGAACGCCGTCTCGGTCGACACCCACAAGAGCAACGGTGAATACAGCTTCAAGGTCGGCCAATAACCCATGGCAACCCTGCTGGTGCTGTGCCGCTTCGTGCATTTCATCGTCGTGCTGTTGATGTTCGGGGCCTGTGCCTTCAGGCCCTGGCTGCTGGGCAACGAAGTGCAACCGGCACTCGACCGGCAACTGCTGCGCATCACCCGCGCCCTGGCCTGGCTGGGGTTGTTCTCCGGCGTGGCCTGGCTGCTGTTGATCACCGCCAGCATGGCGGGCAGCTGGGACGCGGCGCTGCAACCGGCCACCGTGCAGTTGGTGCTGGGCAAAACCTTTTTCGGCCAGGTGTGGGTCTGGCATCTGTTGCTGAACCTGCTGCTGGTAGTGGTGTTGCTCAAACCCCGGCCGGCCTTGCGCCTGCCGTTGACCGCACTGCTGCTGGCGACGCTGGCACCGGTCGGCCATGGCGCCATGCTCAATGGGCTGAGCGGCCAATTGCTGATCCTCAATCAAGTGGTGCACCTGGTGTGCGTCGGCGCCTGGCTGGGCGGGTTGTTGCTGCTGGTGCTGATTCTGCGGCTGTCGCCAAAGCCTGCGCTGGAGCCG
Organism: Pseudomonas edaphica; assembly: GCF_005863185.1. Classification (GTDB taxonomy): domain Bacteria; phylum Pseudomonadota; class Gammaproteobacteria; order Pseudomonadales; family Pseudomonadaceae; genus Aquipseudomonas; species Aquipseudomonas edaphica. Next base: position 265 of record NZ_VBVZ01000629.1, on the reverse strand, counting down.
ATCCTCAAGCGCTTCAGCGGCGTGGGTTATGGCCTGGTTGCCGGTTTGCTGGTAACGGGTTTGATCAATGTTCGCGTGCTGACCGGGCAGCTGTGGCCCACGCCGCTGTTTAACGGGTTTGCGCTGATTCTGTTGATCAAGGTGCTGCTGGTGCTGGGTATGTTGGCGCTGGCGCTGTTGAACCGGTTGCGTATCGAGCGCTGTGAGGAGCGAGTGGGCAGTTTGAAAGCCAGTGTGATGCTCGAATGGTTGCTGGGTATTGCAG
>NZ_VBVZ01000628.1 GCF_005863185.1 Pseudomonas edaphica | reverse complement strand
GCCGGGGTCGGGCTGCAATATCTGGAAACGTTCCCAGGCAATGCGCGCGTCCTCATACACACTGGTTTCCGACGGCAAATCACCGTGGCTCTGGCCAAACCCGCGATAGTCGATGGCCAACACCGAGAAGCCCAGCGCGTGCAGCTGTTCAATGCGAAACAACTGCCCGGTAAGGTTCCAGCGCACGCCGTGCAGGTAGAGGATCGCCGGCGCATCCTTGTGGCCGGCCGGGTACCACCAGCCGTGCAGATTCTGCCCCGATTTGAAACTGGCCGGCTTGATATCGAATTCCTGCACCGCCTTGGGCAGGCCGGTGTACCAGCCGGCGGTGCCCGGCTCGATGCGAAACACCAGCTCACGCTCCTTGTGTTGCAGCACGGCGCAGCCCACCGGCAGGCCGACAATCAGGATGGCCATGCACAGCAGGGGAACCCAGCGCAGGCCCAGGCGGGACAGAAAACGAGAGGACATGAAGGTTCCAGGACAAAGGCGAAGCAGGCGTTTTACCAGATGGCGTGGGCCGGCAGGCATTAATTCGACGGCCGTAGAGGGGGATTGCTTGCAAAGTGTTGCTGCCTTGAACAACCTCTGCTCGGGTTGTTAGGGTGGGCGGCCGAACAGGAGAGCACAGACATGGATTTCACCGGCAAAACGGCAATCATCACCGGCGGCGCGCGCGGGCTGGGCCTCAGTTATGCACGGGCGCTGGCCCAAGGTGGCGCGCGGGTGGTGATCAGCGATATCGGCGCCGACAAGGTAGGCGTCGGCACTGATGCATCGGTGGTGCACGCGGCGGCCGCAGCCTTGCAGGCCGAAGGGCTGGCGGTGCTCGGGCATGGCGGCGACCTGTCTACGGACGAGGGTTGTCGACAACTGATCAGCTTCACCATCGAGGCTTACGGCCAGCTCGATATCCTGATCCATAACGCCGGTTGGGTCGGTTACCAGAACATCGCCGACCTCGACGCCGCGTTCCTCCAGCGCACCATGGACATCAACCTTTACGCGCCGCTCTGGCTGTGCAAGCACGCCTGGCCGCACCTGCTGCGCTCAGCGGCGCCGCGCATTATCCTGACCACCTCCGACCGCGCCATGTACGTGGAGTACGAGCAAGCCGGGCTGGTGGCTTACAGCGCCGGCAAGATGGCGCAATTGGGCATCATGAATGCACTGAGCCATGAAGGCGCCGAGGCCGGCATCAACGTCAACGCGATCTCGCCGGTGGCCAAGACGCGCATGTGGGGCGTGACTGACGAACCGGATGAACTCAAGCCAGAGTGGGTGACGCCGGGCGTAGTGTTCCTGGCCTCTGGGCAGTGTCAGGACACGGGCTACATCCTGCGCGCCAGCAATGGTCAATTCACCGCCACGCGCTTCACCGAAAACCCAGGCGTGGAGTACCCGCGCAATCTCGCACGCATCAAGGCGGCCAATGCGCAAGAAGTCGCCGCCGCGTGGTCGCGCATCAAGCAGCCGCTGGCTCAGGCCGGCGTGACCAGTTGAACCCGATTACGCCCCTGCGCCTTGGCCAGGTACAGCGCCTGGTCGGCCTGGGACAATAAATGCGATAAGTCACTGCCCGCTGCCTGGGTGGTGACGATGCCGATACTCACGCTCAGAAAGCCCGGCGCCAGCAACTCCAACCGCGCAAACGCCAGGCGGATTCGCTCGGCCACTGCCAACGCATCGGTTTCATCGCTGCCTGCCAACAGGCAGGCGAACTCTTCGCCGCCAATGCGTGCGAACACATCCTCGTTGCGTAACGCGTCCTGCAGCACCTGGCTGAAGGCAATCAACGCCTGGTCGCCCATGGGATGGCCGAAGCTGTCGTTCAGGCGTTTGAAGTGGTCCAGGTCGCAAAGCAACAGGGCCGCGCATTGATGGCGGTGCAGCAGGTGTTCACCCCTGAGCATAAAGGCGCGGCGGTTGCCGATGCCGGTCAGCGCGTCACTGAAGGCGGCGGCCTTGAAGCGCAACTCGGCGCGCTCCTTGACCATCGCCAAGGTGACGTAGGCGATACCGATGGCGTACAGCATCGACTCAAACAGCATGAATGCAAAAAACGGCGTGCTTTCACTCTCCGAGGCCCGTTCGCTGTTGATCGGCAGGCCAGGGTCGGTAAAGGCGCGCACGCCATAAAAACCGGTGTGCCACAACGTCAGCACCAGGGCCGGCACGTAGGCCACCTCCAGGCTTTTGCGCTTGCGCCACAGCTCCAGCGCCGACAGCACGCCGTAGCCGGCAGCCAACAGTGAATACAGGGTGACGCGCGCCGACAGCGAGCCATAGAACGGCGGCACCAAACACATCACCAACCACAGGACGGCGCCGGCGAGGATGCCCGGTACATTGGGTTTTTGTTGCACGAAGGTGCGCATGGCGGTCCAGTTCATGGCGGCGCTGAGCAGCAGCACCACGTTGCCGATGACCAGCGCGACAAAGTCCATGCCCACGCCGCGCACCACAATCAGCCCGGTGCCCAGGGCGGCGAGCAGCAGCATGCTGCCCAGATAGCCCAGGGTCGGTTCGCGGCCACGACTCCAGGCATGTACCGTGAGCAGGCCCATGAGGCCGAACACGAACATGGCTACCATCAATAGCGTCGGGATGTGCAGCATCATTGGCGTGAACCTGGCGATCCTTCTTGGGTGGCGATTGTATCCGTAAGCAGGCCGCTTGACGCTGGTATTGCTGGCGCGACATGCTCCCGGCTTCTATGAGCAAAGGCCCGACCATGGACAACAGCCCTATTCGCATCACCGCTGAAGAAACCCTTTCAGACAGCTGGTACAACTTGAAAAAGTACAGCTTCGACCTGCGTCGCCAGGATGGCAGCTGGCAGGCCCAGACTCGTGAGGTGTATGACCGGGGCAATGGCGCGACCATCCTGTTGTACAACCGTGGGCAGCGCACGGTGCTGTTGATCCGGCAGTTTCGCATGCCTACGTTTGTCAACGATTACCCCGGCTACTTGATCGAAACGGCTGCCGGGTTGCTGGACAATGCCAGTCCTGAAGAACGTATTCGCCTGGAGGCTGAGGAAGAGACCGGGTATCGCGTCGGTCATGTGGAAAAAATCTATGCGGCGTTTATGAGTCCAGGTTCGGTGACTGAGCGGATTCACTTTTTTATCGGTGAGTATACGCAGGCGGATCAGATTGGTACGGGGGGCGGGCTGGAGGAGGAGGGCGAGGATATTGAAGTGCTGGAGTTGGGGTTTGAGCAGGCGCTGGCGATGGTGCAGAGTGGGGAGATTGTCGATGGCAAGACCATTATGCTGTTGCAGCATCTGGAATTGCGGATGCTTAAAGATGGCTGGTGATTGTGTGCATATCCATTATTTGGGTAACGGCGGCTTATGGTTCCGCTCTTACAGCGGCTCACTTTTTGAGGGACCAAAAAGTAAGCAAAAAGTCCTCGCCCCAACACTCGGTGCCTCGCTGTGGCTCGGCATGCCCGCAATCCGACAGTGATTTGGGGGGCCGCCGCGATGGGCCATCCTTGGCCCAGCGCGGCTAAACCGGCATCCCTGCCGGTTTA
>NZ_VBVZ01000627.1 GCF_005863185.1 Pseudomonas edaphica | reverse complement strand
ATGCAGACTCAGACGCGCCTGTTCGCGGGTCGGCGCCCACGTGATGAGCTTGGCGATCATTGGGTCGAAGTAGGGCGGGATTTCGCAACCGGCTTGCACCCAGGTGTCGATCCGCAAACCTTCAGCCGTCGGGAAATCCACACGGGTCAACAGGCCTGGGCTCGGCTGGAAATCCTTGCCTGGATCTTCCGCATACAGCCGCGCCTGAATCGCGTGGCCCTGAGGGTGCAGCTTCAATTCGCTCAACGCAGGTAATTCACCCGCCGCCAATTGCACCATCCAGCGCACCAGGTCGACGCCCCAGACTTGTTCGGTGACGCCGTGTTCTACCTGCAGGCGCGTGTTCACTTCGAGGAAGTAGAAGCGGCCGTCAGCGCTGTCAAAGATGAACTCCACGGTGCCGGCGCTGCGGTAATTGACCGCCCTGGCCAGGGTGATGGCCGCCGTGCACAAGGCTTCGGCCATGCCGTCGGGCAGGTTCGGCGCGGGTGTTTCTTCGAGGACTTTCTGGTTGCGCCGTTGCACGGAACAGTCGCGCACGCCAAGGGCGATGACGTCGCCCAAACCGTCGCCGAACACCTGCACTTCCAGGTGGCGGGCGTGCTCGATGTATTTCTCGATAAACACACCGGCATCGCTGAAGTTGTTTTGCCCCAGGCGTTTAACCGCCTCGAAAGACTCGCTCAGCTCTGTCGCATTGCGGCACACACGCATGCCGATGCCACCGCCGCCTGCGGTGCTTTTGAGCATGACCGGATAGCTCACGGTTTCGGCCGCCAGCAACGCTGTATCGAGGCTGTCGAGCAGCTCGGTGCCTTCCAATAATGGAATTTGATGGTGTTTGGCCAAGGCCCGCGCGGTGTGCTTGAGGCCGAATACGCGCAGCTGTTCGGGTGTCGGACCGACGAAGGCTATCCCCGCATTTTCGCAGGCTTGGGCAAAGGCGGCGTTCTCTGAGAGAAAACCGTAGCCAGGATGAATCGCCTTGGCGCCACAGGCCTTGGCGGTGGCGAGGATTTTTTCCACTGCCAGGTAGGTGGCCGCCGCCGCGCCTTCGCCGAGGCTGTAGGCCTCGTCGGCTTGCTGGATATGCAGGCTGGCTGCGTCGGCTTCGGCGTATACGGCGATGCCTTTGACCTGCAGCTCGCGCAAGGTGCGCAGGATGCGGCAGGCGATGGCGCCACGGTTGGCGATCAAGAGTTTTTCGAACATGGCAAAACCCTGCGGGCCGTCCCGCAAAGTGAGGGAGCACTGCGGTCGTCCGCAGTGCCTGTGGTCAGTGTGGGAGCCGGGCTTGCCCGCGATGGCGGTAGGGCAGTCAGCTTATCGGTTGGCTGATGGACCGCTATCGCAGGCAAGCCAGCTCCCACAGTTGATCGCTAGTGTTTTCGGATGCATTGCCCGGCTCGGGACTGGCACAGGGCGAATAACCACTTACGCAGGCGTTTTATTTTCAGTTCCATACCAGTAACTCCGCAGCCGTCGGGTTGTAGCCATTGCATGGATTGTTCAGTTGCGGGCAGTTGGAGATCAGCACGATCACGTCCATCTGCGCACGCAGGTCGACGTACTTGCCGGGCGCGGAAATGCCGTCTTCAAAGGTCAGCCCGCCGTCGGCGGTGACCGGCACATTCATGAAGAAATTGATGTTCGGCCCGATGTCACCTTTACCCAGCCGACCGTCGTGGGCGCAGGCGCGCAGGTAGTTGTCGCGGCAGCTGTGCATGTAGCGTTTTTCCAGGGCGTAGCGCACGGTGTTGCTCTCTTGGGCACAGGCACCGCCGAGGGTGTCGTGGCGCCCGCAGGTGTCATCGACGATGGTCAGCATCGGCTGGCCAAGGTTGGAATACAGCACGCTGCCGGTGCTCAGGTACACGCGGTTTTGCCGGCGTAATGTGCGCTGTACGTCGTAGCGTTCCTTGGGGTTTTTGCGGCTGTAGAACAGCGTGTCGACGGCCTGGTTGCCCTCCAGGTCGAGGATGCGCAGGGTCTGCCCGGCCTTGACCTCCATCAGCCATGGCTCGCCAGCAGGAATGGTGGCGCGGTACACGGCTGCCTCGGGTTGTTTCAGTGCGATAGACATGGCAGTTCCTCAGGCGAACAGGCGGTCGGTGTTGATAAAGCCGCGCTCGTTTTCCGGGCGCGAAGTGCGGCAGTGTTCGGCGACACTGGAATCGGCGTTCATCCAGCTGAGTTTCAGCGGTTGCGGCGCGTAGTTCGGGTTGGGGTCCATCGGGTGTTGCAGCGCGGTCAGCACCACGAGTGTGTCCATCGGCGCGTAGAGTTCGATGTAGTCGCCGGCTTTGGAATTGCCCGGCACAAAGTGCAGGCCGCCGCCTTCGTCAACGCTGACCCGGCTGAACAGGTTGAGGGTCATCAGCAGGTCGCTAAGCCCCAACCCCCACTTGCCCAATTCCACCAGCAGGTTGTCGGTGCCGTTGCGAAAGAAGCCGTTGCGCAGCTCCTGATAACGGCCCTGGCCGTACTTTTCAGCGACCTCGGCGGCGCACAGCACGCCGCCGATGCTGTCACTCCAGCCGCAGGTGTCGGCGGTGATGGCGGCCAGCACGCGGCCCATGTCCGAGTACAGGCAGTGGCCGCGGGTGAGTTTGGCGGTGTGTTGGCATTTGAGGCTGTCGGGCAGGTTCAGACGCTCGGTTTTTTCATTGGCATTGAGCAGGGTCAGGCTGACGTTGGCACCACCGCGAATATCCGTGAGGCGCAGCAGTTGGCCGCGCTTGAGCACAAAGGAGCGGTGGCCGCCGCCGGGTAGCATTTCTTCGGCGAAGGGTGGGAACAGTTGAATGGAATCGGTCATTTGCAAGTCGCTCCAAGTTCGGCGGCCAGCGCTTTGCGGCGCTCGCTGTTCAAAGGGATGTCGTAGGTGATGCGCGCGCCATAGGCGCCGGGGGCGTGGGGGTCGACACGGACTTTGTCGAACACCAGCAAGCGTGTGCCGAGGCTGAAACCTTCGCTGAGGTCGTGGGTGACCATGAACACCGTCAGCCGGGTTTCGCGCCATAGCGCCAGCAACAGCTGATGCATGTCTTTGCGAATGCCCGGGTCGAGGGCGCCGAAGGGTTCGTCCAGCAGCAACACGCGGGGTTTCATGATCAGGGCTTGGGCGATGGCCAGGCGTTGCTGCATGCCGCCGGAGAGCTGCGCCGGGTATTTGTCCAGTGCGTGGCCGAGGCCGACTTTTTGCAGCAGGGCGGCGGCCTGTTCCCGTGCGTCTTGTTTGGCTTTGCCGAACAGCCGTCCCAGCAGCGGCGAGCGCGGTAGCTCAAGGCCAAGCGCAACGTTGTCCAGCACCGTCAAATGCGGGAACACCGAGTAACGCTGGAACACCACGCCACGGCTGGCATCCGGCTCGCCGGCAAGTGGTTGGCCGTCCAGCAGGATCTGGCCTTTGCTCGCGGTTTCCTGGCCCAGCAACAAGCGCAGGAAGGTCGATTTGCCGCAGCCGGACGTGCCGACCAGGGTGCAAAACTCACCCTCATCGACATGCAGGTTGAGCCCTTCCAGCACCACCTGTTCGCCATAGCGC
>NZ_VBVZ01000626.1 GCF_005863185.1 Pseudomonas edaphica | reverse complement strand
CCACAGGTTTGTTCCCGTCAGCCGCTGAAATATACCCTGTTACAGGGTCTACTCCTTGGATTTCGGGAGCAACTGCTCCAGGGCTGGGATCTGCCTTTACCGTAATTTTTTTACCGATCATGTCCTATTCTCCATCCGCAATTATATTTTTACCGAATAAAACCAAACGACCAGGGACCTCTGGATACTGAAGCCCTCACGCCACTTACCTCACTGCCACCTACACTTCGACCTTCATGAATGGATTTATCCAACGCTAGGCCGGCCCACAATACTTCCCAGTCGGATATTTAAGGTCAACTTGTACATACCCGACTTTCGATACGCCTATTAATCCGTGGTTTCGAAAAACACTATATTTTGCAGAGGCGCCGGCATAGTCCCTCAGCGGTTTGATTATGTTTTGATAATCTGTAATTTCAAAAGTATGGGACACTTGATTGACGCCCCACGTATGACTCAGGATAAGGGCTGTCGACGCTATCGGGTTGCGATCCGGGTAATTAGCGTACCCCTGGAACGACAGCGTACATACATCCCCTGGGGCTATACCGACTCCGGGCGTCACCTGCATCTGAAATACCTCCCAGGGAAGCGGGATTGGTTTGCCGTCGGGGCCAAAGCCAGGTGTGCAACTAATAATTTTATTAGGATGATTTATATTTTGAGGGAACGTGGGCTTTGGAAAACTTATAGGCGGCGTGATGGTTACGACAACACTTTGATTACCCGATCGTTGCTCGTTAACGCCGTTAGTGCTCACGTAATACACGGGGGCAGTCGTATTACCACCGCCCTGTATGATCGACCAGCTAATGCGATTATCAAAAACGATAAGGGCGCCAGCGGTGTCACCCAACTTGACGGTATAGGTTGCCACCGGCGCTGCCTGCCCCGGCCAGTACAGCAACAGCATGTCACCGACTTGCGGGTTACCGGACAGGCGCGCTTCCACTCTGACAGCGTCGATACTGTCGCGACTGTCCAGTTTATTGGCTGTATTGGACACCGCGCCATAGAGATTGGCCAAGTCCAACATTGGGTTAAGTAACGCTGGCGCCTGATTGTGATCGCGGCCGAATACCGTGAAATCCATATTGAGCAATTTCAGCGGAGACAGCGTCCCAGGGCCCACCGTGTCGGAAGCACGTCTAATGTAATAGCGAAACGGCACCTTGTCCTTTCGTTGCAGGTCGGAGCCGTTGGCAATCAGCTGCTGCCAGGTCAAGGTTCCGGTAAACGGAAATGAAGTGACAGGTATCGGCGGAAGTTTAACACCCGCCAATTCAGGGATACAGAGATCCCCAGGTATAAAATTGGTGTAGCTGCTGATGCCAAACGAGACGATATTACGCGCATCGTCACGTTTGATGAGTTGATCAAAATCAAACGCAGGCACCGTAGGCACGGGCAAATTGCCGGGCAGTGGCGTTAGACTCAGCAAGACACTTCCGGGCAAGGAAAGTTGACTAATGTTACCCGCCTCATCCTTGACTCGGTACACCGCAAACAATTCTTGTGCACCTGAAAACTTGCGAAATTCCGACACCAGCACCTTCAAAATAATTGCGCCTGCAATAGCAACTATTTTTTCAACGTGAATCGGTAAGCCAGTCGGATTTGAATTGCTGCTCATAAACCACAGAAATATTTCGTCAAGCGTGGCGCGAACCTTATAATCGCCCGGCACCACGACATCCAGTGTCAAATTATTATCCAGATCAGGATTAGTAATAACTGCACTTGAAAACACCGGCGCCTTAAGCACCTCGCCTTTACCCGGCGCACTGCGGTCGATAATAATCCTGACTGGGGGCGAGAAATTGGCCACCGGTGCGTCGGGTTGGTCATTGTGTATGCGATAAGAAAGATTGACGACAGCGTCATTCAGCAGCAAACCGCTAGGAATATACGCCGGCAGTGGAAAGTCGCCGGGAAACAACTCTCCCACGACCGGTATCGGTTCAACGTAAACAGGCAGCGCTAACCCGACGACATGCCAAACAAACACAATATAATCAGTGCTCCCCGGCTGGGTCAGTTCAATCCATGGGCCGGGTATCCATACGAGAAGATCATCATCCAATAAGCGTTTTGGAATCACACCACTTGCCAATCGTCCCTCAACGATTGGCAAGGGGGCTTGAGGCACGGCGGTCACAACTGTGCCGTCGGGCAAACCTGTGGCGCTATTGGTTTGAACATTGCTATTAGTTGGGGGGGGGCTCATATCATTCTCCGTAACAGCAACATTGCGCCGGTCACTGGTTTTTATTGAAGGCTGTGACGTTGATTGAATACCCGTTAGTAACTTCCCGATACTGTCAGAACTAACAGGTCTTACCGCCATTCGTCGGTTGCACGCGCGAATGAGCGCTTGCCGCGCGCTGAATGACACTTGACGTTGTTTCGTGAATGAGGTCTCCTGAAACCGGTTTCAGAACGTCACCACCTCCAATAAGAAAGGCCTGCCACCGTGACTCCTTTTTCCGCCGCCCAGCGCAGCCGCGTGACCATGCTCGACGTCGCCGAACGCGCCGGCGTGTCCAAAGCCAGCGTGTCGCGCTTTATCGGCGAGGACCGCGCCCTGCTCTCCGACGCCATTGCCTTGCGTATCGAGCAAGCGATCAGCGAACTCGGCTACCGCCCCAACCAGATGGCACGCGGGTTGAAACGCGGCCGCACGCGCCTGATCGGCATGCTGGTAGCCGATATCCGCAACCCCTACTCCATTGCCGTGATGCACGGCGTCGAAACCGCCTGCCGCCAGCATGGCTACAGCCTGGTGGTGTGCAACACCGACCGCGATGACGAGCAAGAGCGCCAGCACCTGGCGGCGCTGCGTTCGTACAACATCGAAGGGTTGATCGTGAACACCCTTGGCCACCACCTTGACCAACTGCTGGAGTTGCAGCGCGAAATGCCTCTGGTGCTGGTGGACCGCAAGGTCGAGCCGTTGCACAGTGACCTGGTGGGGCTGGATAACCCGGCGGCGGTGCGTATTGCGGTGGAGCATCTGCAACAGCAGGGTTATCGCGACCTGTTGCTAGTGAGCGAAAAAGCCGATGGCACCAGTTCACGTCTGGAACGTCAGGCGAGTTTCACGGCGGAAATTGCGGCCCGGCCGGCGTTGACCGGCGCGGTGCTGGAACTCGATGACAGGCTGGAAAACCGTCTGCACACTTTCTTGGCCAAGCCAGGCCCCAAGGCGTTGTTCTGCGCCAATGGCGTGGCTGCGCTGGCCTGCACCCACGCGCTCAAAGCGCTGGGCCGCAACCTCTTTGATGACTTCGGCCTGATTGCCCTGGATGACCTCGACTGGTACCCGCTGGTGGGCAACGGCATCACCGCCCTCGCCCAACCCACCGACGCGATTGGCGCCAGCGCCTTTGACTGCCTGCTTAAACGCTTGCGCGGCGATGACGCACCACCGCGTACCCTGGATTTTTTGCCCGAACTGATCGTCCGTGGCTCCACCCAATCCCTTGTGGGAGCTGGCTTGCCTGCGATGGCGGTGTGTCAGGCGACTACGGCTTCGCCTGACAGACCG
>NZ_VBVZ01000625.1 GCF_005863185.1 Pseudomonas edaphica | reverse complement strand
GTTCCAGCGCAGTGAGACGCGGCAACCCTTCGGCATGCAGTTCCAACCCACCCACCGTGCGCCCACTGACCATCCAGTACAGCGAGGTCCACGGGTTGTAGCTCGATACCCGCGTCGCGTCCGTGCCCGCCCCCACCGGCACGCCTTCGGCCAGCATGCGCTTGATCGGCGGCGTGGCCTCGGCTGCCTTGGCGCCGTAACGCTCGACAAAATACTCACCCTGGAACGCCATGCGATCCTGAATCGCAATACCTCCGCCCAAGGCACGTACACGCTCGATATTGTGTGGCGTAATGGTTTCCGCGTGATCGAAAAACCACGGCAGGCCATTGAAGGGGATATCCCGATTAACCTTCTCGAACACATCGAGCATGCGCGAGATGGACTCGTTGTACGTGGCGTGAAGCCGGAACGGCCAACGTTGCTCGACCAAATGCCGCACCACCGGCTCCAGCTCCTGCTCCATGCTCAGCGGCAAGTCGGGGCGCGGCTCAAGGAAGTCTTCGAAATCCGCCGCCGAAAACACCAGCATCTCACCGGCGCCGTTGTGACGCAGGTAATCATCGCCCTGATGCAGCGTGACGCTGCCGGTCCAGTGTTTGAAGTCGCTGAGTTCTTCCTTGGGCTTCTGGGTAAACAGGTTGTAGGCGATGCGCACCGTCAGCTGTTCGTCCTTGGCCAGTTGCTCGATCACCGCATAATCATCGGGATAATTCTGGAAACCACCGCCGGCATCAATGGCACTGGTAAGGCCCAGGCGATTGAGTTCACGCATAAACTGACGCGTCGAGTTGACCTGATATTCCAGCGGCAATTTCGGCCCTTTGGCCAAGGTTGCATAAAGGATCATCGCGTTGGGCCGCGCCACCAGCATGCCGGTGGGGTTGCCATGGCTGTCACGCACGATCTCGCCACCGGGCGGGTTCGGTGTGTCCTTGGTGTAGCCGGCCACCCGCAGGGCGGCGCGGTTGAGCAAGGCGCGGTCATACAGGTGCAGCACGAACACCGGCGTGTCCGGCGCGGCCTGGTTGAGTTCGTCTAAGGTCGGCATACGTTTTTCAGCGAACTGGAATTCGTTCCAGCCACCCACCACGCGCACCCATTGCGGCGTCGGGGTGCGGTCCGCCTGGTCCTTGAGCATGCGCAACGCATCGGCCAGGGACGGCACACCTTCCCAGCGCAATTCGAGGTTGTAGTTCAGCCCGCCACGAATCAGGTGCAGGTGCGAGTCGTTAAGGCCTGGGATCACGGTGCGGCCCTTGAGGTCGATGACCTGGGTGCCACTGCCGCGCAGAGCCATGGCCTCGCCGTCGGTGCCGACCGCTACAAAGCGCCCCTTGTGGATGGCGACGGCAGTGGCATGCGGGTTTTCACGGTCGACCGTGTGGAACTGGCCGTTGAACAGAATCAGATCGGCGTTCATAGGGTTTCCTTGACAGAGGCCGCCTGGCGGCAAGAGCGTTGGGCCCAGTGTGCGACGGCGCTGTAGCAAAAAATTGCACGTATGTGCTCTACACTGGGTTTTCACTCTCCGCCACGCTGTCCACGGGTATTGATCATGGCTCAACCAGGCGCAACGTTGTGCTCCGAGCGGGAACAGAAGGTCAAGCAGCTGATCCTCGCCAACCTGGCAGAGCCGCTGGAGGTGACTGAGCTGGCCCGCGCCTGCGAGCTGTCGCGCAGTCATTTTTCCCGCGCCTTCAAACGCACCACGGGCGTGGCGCCGCAGGAATGGATTCGCCAGCAACGTATCCAGCAGGCCAAGCTGCTGATCACCGGCTCTGCTCTGAGCCTGACGCAGATCAGCCAGGAATGCGGGTTCTGCGACCAGGCGCACTTCTGTCACCAGTTCAGCCGCAGTGAAGGGCTGAACCCGTTGGCCTGGCGCAAACGCCAGCTGAGCTATCGCCATCGCCTACGGGCGGCGCAGCTGGCAATCGTCAACTGCAAAGAGACAGTCATTCAGATTGCAGCGTCTTAATCAACTCCCCGCTAAACAGTAAGCTTCTCCTCACACCGAAGCCCTGCACCTTGCAGCCCGGCTTCCCTTGAGGAGAACACCCCATGCTGACCCTTCGCAAAGCCTCGGAACGCGGCGCCGCCAATCACGGTTGGTTGAAGTCGTTCCACACCTTCTCGTTTGCCAACTACTGGGATCCCAAGGAGCAGGGTTTTTCCGACCTGCTGGTGATCAACGATGACCGCGTCGCCGCCGGCAAAGGCTTCGGCCAGCACCCGCATCGGGACATGGAGATTTTCTCCTATGTGCTCGAAGGCGCCCTGGAACACAAGGACACCCTGGGCACCGGTTCGGTGATCCGCCCTGGCGACGTGCAACTGATGAGCGCCGGCAGCGGCGTGGCCCACAGCGAGTTCAACCACAGCCAGAGCCATGGCGTGCACTTCCTGCAGATCTGGATTGTGCCGAATGTGGTCGGCGCCGAACCGCGCTACCAACAGGAGCACTTCAGCGCAGCGCAAAAACGTGGGCGCTTGCAGTTGATCATCTCGCCGGAAGGCACGGATGGCTCGCTCAACGTTCGCCAGGATGCACGGGTGTATGCCGGGCTGTTCAACGGCGACGAAACCGCAACCCTGGACGTGCCGGCGGACCGCCATGTGTACGTGCACGTGGCCCGCGGCAGCGTCGAACTCAATGGCCACCGCTTGCAGGAAGGCGATGGCGCACGGCTGCGCAATGAGCGGCAGATCCGCCTGAGCCAGGGCGAAGACGCCGAGGTGCTGGTGTTTGACCTGCGCCCTCAGGAACTGCCGCAGATGCCTTGAGCGCCTGCACGATGGCCCGCCACAACGGGCCATCGCTGGCGTCGATAGTCACCATCAGCGCAATGAAGTTCTCTTAAAAAATCCAACGCGTACCATCAAACCCATACCCGGCAACACCCAACTACAACTCTCGGAGCACACCACCATGAAACGCCAACTCTTGCTTAGCCTCGCTTTCTCGGTACTGGCTGCCAACGCTTTTGCCCACCCGGTTGTCGCTGAAGGCGGCGCGGATCGCCTGCAAGGCAACCACGTAGCCGAAAATGGTTCTGACCGTCTGCAGGAACGCCGTATAGCCGAAGGTGGCGCTGATCGCTTGCAGGAACGTGGCCTGGCCGAAGGCGGTGCTGATCGCCTGCAGGAACGCGGCCTGGCTGAAGGCGGTGCTGATCGCCTGCAGGAACGCGGCCTGGCTGAAGGCGGTGCTGATCGCCTGCAGGAACGCGGCCTGGCTGAAGGCGGTGCTGATCGCCTGCAGGAACGCGGCCTGGCTGAAGGTGGTTCGGATCGCCTGCAGAGCAACCACGTATAACCCTCGCTGTTGGCGAGGCACCCCAAACCGGCCTGATCAGCCGGTTTTTTTTCGCCTGCGATCTGGCCATGTATCCACCCAACTTCTGGTTAACGCAGTGCCTGTGGCAAGCAGGCTTGTTGTGGCGAGCAGGCTTGCCCTGCGTTGGGCTGCGAAGCGGCCCCAGTGCGGCTAATCCGATTTTTCAGTTAAACCGCATGCTCAGGTTTCAGGGCCGCTGCGCGCCCCAACGC
>NZ_VBVZ01000624.1 GCF_005863185.1 Pseudomonas edaphica | reverse complement strand
GGGCAAAAGTGAAGCATTCCAGCGTGGCCAATACATGGTCGAGGTGCTCGGCCACTGCGGCGAATGCCACACGCCACGCGGCTTGCCCGGCGCAATGCAGCAGGATAAACGCCTGACCGGCGGCCTGCTCAATGGCTATCTGGCACCCAGCCTGTTGGCCAATGACCTGGCCGCTCGCGGCTGGAATCATCAGGACCTGAGCACGTTCCTCAAGCACGGCATGAGTGCCCAGGGCACGATGTTCAACGAGATGTTCCCGGTGTTCCACAACAGCACCCAGGGCCTGAACGATCCGGACCTGGCCGCCATGGCGACTTTCCTGCTGGGCGATCAACCGCCGGTGGCCAAGGTGCTGAGCGAGACGTCGCTGGACGCCATGAGCCCAAGCGCCCAACGCGGCCGCCAGGACTATCTGAACGTCTGCGCCGGTTGCCACGCGCCGAACGGCGAGGGCAAGCCGCACATCGCGGTGGCCATGCGCGGCAACACCACGCTGCGCCTGGAAGACCCGCGCAACCTGCTGCGGGTGATCGAGGACGGCATCGGCGAGCAGCAATTCACCGGGTTCGAGCGCATGCAACCGATGCCGGGCTTTGCCGACAAGCTCAATCACCAACAGCTGACCGACCTGCTCAACTATCTGCGCCAGGGTTGGGGTGGCCAGTCGAGTGAGCTGGCGGTCAGCGACGTGCAGAAGTTGCAGGCCGACGCACCGCCAGCCGAGCACAAGGCGCACTGACACCTAGCATCTGCTGCAGGATCCCGATGGGAACCGGGTTAATCTGTTTTCAACGCCTGAACAGCTCAGACAAATGGCTGCCCACTGAAACCGCGTGGCAGGCGCTGCAGCCCAGGCAAGTCGGTGAGGCGTTGCGTCCAGGCACTGCGCCAGTCAACGGCAGTATGGGTTTTGGCTTTGCGCGCGGAGCGGCGGGCAGCGTTGCGCTGGGTGCGGCGCGCTTCTTTGTAGGCGTCGGTATTGCGGCAGGTGCGGCATTTGACTCGGTTCAGCTCGGTGCTGGACGTGAGGTTGGTGCCGTGATGGCCGCAAGCCAGATGCCCGGCGACCTTGAAGTGAGTGACCATGTAAGCGTCTCCTTCTTATGGGGGTACGCGCGGCCATAAAGCAGCGGCGGCGCGTGGGCAGGGCGCGGGCAAACAACCCCGCACCCTCAGGGTTGTGACCTCGCAGGCGGCGCGGCGTTCGGTTTTATTCCGGGGGCAGTTCACGTTACCCTGCGGTGCCAACAATCATGAAAAGGAGTGAGTGATGAGCGTCGAAACCTTGCCGCTGGAAGGCAGTTGTCGTTGTAACCGGGTGCGTTTCAGTGTGAGTTTGCCGCCGGTAATCACCATGGCGTGCCATTGCAACGGCTGCCAGAAGATGACCGCCAGTGCGTTTTCCCTTAGCGCGTTGATTCCGGCCGCAGGCTTCACCGTGACCCAGGGTTGCCCGGTGATAGGTGGCTTGCACGGCGTGGACCGCCATTATTGCTGCCCGCACTGCATGAGCTGGCTGTTTACGCGCCCCCATGGCATCGATGAGTTCGTCAATGTGCGCGCAACCTTGCTGGATAACGCCCGCGATTACGTGCCGTTCATGGAAACCTGGACCAGCGAAAAACTGCCTTGGGCCACGACGCCGGCGCTCGAAAGCTTCGCGCAACTGCCCGAGCCGCAGGACTTCCCGCGCTTGATGCAGGCTTACGCCACCTTCAGTGCCCGCTGAGTTCAATCAATCAGGGCCAGCAAGTCGGTATCACCGACGTCCACGCCCGCCTGGGTCAGCAACGTGGTTGCCTGGCCTCGGTGGTGGGTCTGGTGGTTGAAAAAATGCACCAGCAGCGCGAAGAACGGCTTGTGGTTCGCCACGCCGCGCATGTTGTGGTACTGCAAGCGCTGGTCCAGATCGGGCTCGCGCAGGCTGTTGGCCCAGTCGATGATCAGTTGGTCCAGCCAGGTGCGGCGGGCCGCCAGCTCGCGCAGGTTGGCGAAAGCCAGTTGCTTCAAGTCAGAGGGCGTGGCAATCGACGTTAATGGCGCCAGCCGGGCAAAGCCTGCCGGATGCTCGGCAAATCGCTTGAGCCACACCGTGTCCCCCAGCGTCAGGTGATTGAGTGTGCCGAGGATCGAGCCGAAGAACGCCTGCCGGTCCGTGGTCAGCTCTGCGTCGGTAAGCTGGCTGGCGGCGGCATAGACTTTGCGGTTCATCCACTGGTTGTAGTCAGCCATCAACACTATGTGCTCAAGACGGTTCACAAGGTTTCTCCTTCAACGTGGTGAGGCCATCATAAGGCGTGCCCGCTCGGCGGTCTTGGTGTTCCTGCGCAGGCGGGCTATGGTTGTTGAACGCCAATATTACGCTGCGGGAGAGTGACACCATGAATACCGGCAATTTACTGGAACAACTGCTGCGTGCCAGCCAGCAAGGCGGCGGCTCAGGCGGTGCGCAGGGCGGTGGGCTCGGCGGCCTGGGTGGCTTGCTGGGCGGCCTGTTGAACAGCTCCGCCAGCGGCACCAGCGCTTCGGCAGGCGGTGGGCTGGGTGGTTTATTAGGTGGCCTGGGCGGATTGTTGGGCGGTGCACCTGCAAGTGGCACCCCCCAAACGCGCTCCGGTGGGATGAACTACGCAGCATTGGCCTCCTTGGGCATGGCGGCTTTCCAGGCGTACCAGGCCTGGCAACGCCAGCAGGCCAGCGCACCGCAGCAAGCCATCCAGACGGTTGACCAGCTTGATGGTCAGGAAGCTGAAGCTCATAGCCATGCGGTGTTACGCGCTCTGATTGCGGCAGCGAAGGCCGACGGCAGTATCGATGACAACGAGAAGCAAATGATCTCAGCCGAGATAGGCCGCCATACGGACGACCCTCAGTTGCAGCAGTGGCTCGACGAAGAAGTCGCCAAGCCGCTGAATGCCGCCGATTTTGCCGAATATGCCGCTGACCCGGCGCTGGCGACCGAGGTCTACCTGGCCAGCGTGATGCTGGTCAATGACCAGGCGCCGAAGGAGCGCAGCTATCTAGACGAACTGGCGGCGCAGTTGCGACTCGAACCAGAGTTGCAACTACACCTGGAGCAGCAAGCTAAAAAACCTTAAAAACGCACGGTCGCGCCGGTGGTCAACCATTGGTTGTGATCACCGGTGAGGCTCTGCCCGACCACTACATCCACATCCAACAGCTTGCCCACATGGAACCGCGGCCCGGCCTGCCAAGCCTGGTCGCCGCCTTCCTGGCCGTAGCGCTCCCCGATCAGCGTGAGCGCGTCTGCCAACTGGTACTCAAAGCCTGCGCCCCACGTCAGGCGGTGGTTTTGTTCACCGCCGTTGTAGGCATGGGTCCAGCCGCCATTGAGGCTCAGGCGCAATGCCTGCACCGGTTGCCAGGTCAACGGTACATTAAAGTCCGCGCCGTCGAATGCATGCTGGCGGTCCAGGGCAAAGTGGCTGGTGGCAGACACCGCGATTGGCAGCCCCAACGCCTCCTGCGACCACACTTGGGCCTTTACCTGCGGGCTGATTTGCGTCTCGGCTTCCCCCGCATTGCTGGCGCGCGAC
>NZ_VBVZ01000623.1 GCF_005863185.1 Pseudomonas edaphica | reverse complement strand
GTCAGCTTGCATCTATGTAGCTGACCCGCCGCATTCGCAGGCAAGCCAGCTCCCACACTTGATCGCATCAATCCGACAGTTTTGTCAGTTCACATCAAAACCCTCTTTACCCAAGCTTTACCCTCCCCTGACCGCCGCTGGCCTTGCGCTGCGTAACCTACTCACATCCGGACTCACCGGAATAGAGACAGGAGAAACACCATGCGCAAGACCCTTATCGCTCTGATGTTCGCCGCTGCCCTGCCGACCGTTGCCATGGCCGCAATGCCAGAAGGCCCAGGCCCGATGGGCGGCCCAGAAGGCCACATGATGGGTGGCCCGGGCCACGGCGGTGAACACGGTCCGCGTGGCAAAGGCGGCCCCTTCAGCCAGCTGGACCTGACCAAGGAACAGCGCCAGCAAATCGGCAAATTGATGGGTGACCAATGGCACGCCCGCAAAGACCTGGTCAAAAAGTACCTGGACAAGCTGCCGGCTGCTGACCAGAAAGCCATGCAGGATGAAATCGCCGCCGGCAAACAGAAAACCCAGGCTGACATCCGTGCCGTGCTAAAACCCGATCAACAGAAGAAATTCGACGAGATCGTCAAGAAGCAAGCCGAGCGCCGCGCCGAGTGGAAGGAATTCCAGGCCTGGAAAGCGCAACAGCCGCAAAAAGCGCAATAATGCTCTAGCGTTACCTCCCCAGCCCAGTGGCTCACGCCGCTGGGCTTTTCCTGCTTGAGGGTTTCCTGTGCGTTCATTGTTCTGGCGCATCCTGGCCAGTTTCTGGCTGGCCATCGCCTTGGTTGCCGGGCTGTCGATCCTGCTTGGGCACATGCTCAACCAGGACGCCTGGATTCTCAGCCGCCATCCCGGCCTCAACAACCTGGCGCAAGAGTGGACGCAACTCTACGAAGCCCAAGGTGAGGACGCCGCCCAGGATTTGCTGCAACAACGCAAACGCCAGTACCACATCGACGTGCAGGTACTCAACGAAAGCGGCGACCCGGTGGTACGCGGCACGTTCCCACGTCGCGCCGCCGCCTTCGAAGCCCGCCAGAATGACAACCAGGACAGCCACTTGCCCTGGCGCCGCCTGACCGCCGAGTACACCAGTGAAAAAACCGGGGACACGTACCTGCTGATCTACCGCATCCCCAACCCGGAACTGGACGCCTGGCACCGCAGCAGCCTGCTGTGGCCGTTTAGCGCGCTGGCGATTGCCCTGGTGGTACTGACGTTGTTCAGCCTGCTGGTGACCTTGTCCATCACCCGCCCACTCAGCCGCCTGCGCGGTGCGGTGCATGACCTGGGCCAGACCACCTATCAGCAAAACAGCCTGGCGCAACTGGCCAACCGCCGCGATGAGTTCGGCGTGCTCGCCACCGACTTCAACCGCATGGGCGCGCGCCTGCAAAGCCTGATCGGCAGCCAGCGCCAGTTGCTGCGCGATGTGTCCCACGAACTGCGCTCACCGCTGGCCCGCCTGCGTATTGCCCTGGCCCTGGCCGAACGCGCCAGCCCGGAAGAACGCGAACGGCTGTGGCCGCGCCTGACCCGCGAGTGCGACCGCCTGGAAGCGCTGATCAGCGAGATTCTGGTGCTGGCCCGCGTGGATGCCGACAACGCCAGCGCCGAAGACGTCGACCTCACCCCACTGCTCAGGACCTTGCAAAAGGATGCCCAACTCAGTGCGCCGGAACAGATGGTGCAACTGAGCGCCGAGCCCGAGCTGCACCTCAAGGGCTGGCCGACCATGATCGAGCGCGCCGTGGACAACCTGCTGCGTAACGCCCAGCGCTTTAACCCCGTGGGCCAGCCGATCGAGCTAAGCGCCCGGCACCAGGGCGAGCGCATCCTGATCAGCGTGCGCGACCACGGCCCCGGCGTTGAAGCCGAACACCTGAGCCAGTTGGGCGAGCCGTTTTATCGCGCGCCTGGCCAGGCCGCACAAGGCCACGGGCTGGGCCTGGCGATTGCCCGTCGCGCCGCCGAACGCCATGGCGGCAGCCTGATCCTGGGCAATCACCCGGACGGCGGTTTTATCGCCAGCATCGACTTGCCGTTGGAGCCGGGAGTGGTCACAGCCGTGTGAGGATCTTCTATAGTGGCCCTTCTCTAACGGAGGGCCTTTGATGACTGACCTGCTGACATCCATCCAAGCCGCACTCGATCTACCGCAAACCCCGCTGACGTTTACCGAGGCCGGCGCCCTGCCCTCGACCTTTGCCGTAACCGAACTGGCCAGCGCCAGCCTCGGCGCTGCCGGCCAGGCGGTTGCTCAACTTATCCAGCAACAGACCGGACGCTTGCCCAGCGTAAGCGTGGACCGGCGCCTCGCTTCCTTCTGGTTCTCCTCCTCGATTCGCCCGGTGGGCTGGCAAGTACCGCCGCTGTGGGACCCGGTAGCCGGCGACTACGCCAGCGCCGACGGCTGGATCCGTTTGCATACCAATGCGCCCCACCACCGTGCCGCTGCCGAGCGCGTGCTGGGCAAGGTCAAGGACCGCGCCGAGATGGCCAGTAAAGTCGCGACCTGGAACGCCGCCGAACTGGAACAGGCGATCGTCGATGCCGGCGGTTGCGCGGCGCAGATGCGTACATGGCAGGCCTGGCAAACCCATCCGCAAGGGTTGGCGGTGAACGCCGAGGCATTGGTGCAGCGCCAGGCCTTCGACACCCCCTGCGACAAACCTTGGCTCGGCTCGGTGGCACGCCCACTGGCCGGCATCAAGGTGCTGGATTTGACCCGCGTGTTGGCCGGCCCCGTGGCCAGCCGTTTTCTCGCAGGTTTGGGCGCAGATGTACTGCGCATCGACTCGCCGACCTGGAACGAGCCCGGCGTAGTACCGGAAATGACCCTGGGCAAACGCTGCGCACGCCTGGACCTTAAAAGTGCTGAAGACCGCCAGGTGTTCGAAAGCTTGCTCAAGGACGCCGACATCCTGTTCCACGGCTACCGCGCCGACGCACTGGAGCAGTTGGGCTACACCGCCACTGAACTGCAAAACCTCGCCCCCGGCCTGATCGACGTGAGCCTCAACGCCTACGGCTGGAGCGGCCCGTGGCGTAACCGTCGCGGCTTCGACAGTTTGGTGCAGATGAGCAGCGGGATTGCCGACGCTGGCATGGCGTGGAAACAGGCAGATAAACCGGTGCCGCTGCCGTTGCAGGCGCTGGATCATGCGACCGGGTATTTGATGGCGGCCAGTGCGATTCAAGCGTTGAGTGAGCGGTTTAAAACCGGGCGCGGTGGTTCGGCGCAATTGTCATTGGCGCGCACGGCGAAATTGCTGGTGGAGGCCGGGCACGTGCCGGAGCAGCCGGCGTTGCGGGCCGAAGAACCGGGCGATCAGGGCTTGGTGGTGGAGCAAACGGCGTGGGGCCAGGCGCATCGTTTGCTGGCGCCGGTGAGCATCAGTGGCACGCCGTTGCAGTGGGATTTGCCCGCTGGGGAATTGGGCTCGCACCGGGCTAAGTGGTGACTTGAAATCGCTATCGCAGGCAAGCCAGCTCCCACATTCGACTTTGTTCACACTTTCAAGTGTAAGAGCCAGCTCCCACATTTGACGGTGTTCACACATCCAATG
>NZ_VBVZ01000622.1 GCF_005863185.1 Pseudomonas edaphica | reverse complement strand
GCCCCGCGTTGGGGCGCGGAGCGGCCCTTGGTACAGGCACTCGGTTTAACAGGCCAAATGCGGCGACTTTATTGGGGCTGCTGCGCAGCCCAACGCGGGGCAAGCCCGCTCGCCACAGGCAGCCCGTTTGCCACAGGAGGCCCGTTTGCCGCAGACGGGCTTTGCGGGCTTACTTGATACGCTGACCCGGCTTGGCACCGCTGTCAGGGCTCAACAGGTAGATCTCTTCGCCGCCAGGGCCGGCTGCCATCACCATGCCTTCGGAGATGCCAAACTTCATTTTGCGTGGCTTGAGGTTGGCGATCATCATGGTCAAGCGGCCGTCGAGCTTGGAAGGATCCGGGTAGGCGCTCTTGATGCCGGAGAACACGTTACGTTGCTCGCCACCCAGGTCCAGGGTCAGGCGCAGCAGCTTATCGGCACCCTCCACGGCCTCGGCCTTGACGATCAGCGCAACGCGCAGGTCTACAGCGGCAAAGGCGTCGAAGTCGATTTCTGCCGAGATCGGATCCTTGGCCAGCTCACCGTTACCGGCGGGCGCAGCCGAACCGGTGTCGGTCTGGCTGGCGACCAGGTCTTCTTTCGAAGCGTCGGTCATGGCCTGGACTTTCACCGGGTCAATACGCGTCATCAACGGCTTGAACTCGTTCAACTGGTGGTTGCTGAGCAGGGTGGCGTGGTCGTTCCAGGTCAGCGGCGCGACGTTGAGGAACGCCTCGGCATCAGCGGCCAGCAATGGCAGCACCGGCTTGAGGAAAATCACCAACTGACGGAACAGGTTGACGCCCGTAGCGCAGATGGCCTGGACTTCCGCCTGCTTGCCTTCCTGCTTGTTCAGCGACCATGGCGCCTTGTCGGCGATCCAGGCATTGGCGCGGTCGGCCAGGCCCATGATCTCGCGCATGGCGCGGGCAAAGTCACGGGCTTCATAGGCGTCGGCGATGCTTGGTGCGGCGGCCAGGAAGGCTTCGGTCAGTTCCGGTGCGGCGTTTTCAGCCACCAGTAAACCGGCATTGCCCTTGTGGATAAAACCGGCGCAACGGCTGGCGATGTTGACCACTTTGCCGACCAGGTCCGAGTTGACCTTCTGCACGAAGTCTTCCAGGTTCAGGTCGAGGTCGTCGACACCACGGCCCAGCTTGGCGGCATAGTAGTAGCGCAAGTATTCCGGCGACAGGTGGTCCAGGTAGGTGCGCGCCTTGATAAAGGTGCCACGGGACTTGGACATTTTCTGGCCATTGACCGTCAGGTAGCCGTGCACGGCGATACCGGTCGGCTTGCGATAGCCCGAACCTTCGAGCATGGCCGGCCAGAACAGCGCGTGGAAGTTGACGATGTCCTTGCCGATGAAGTGGTACAGCTCGGCGGTGGAATCCTTTGCCCAGAACGCGTCGAAGTCCAGCTCAGGCGTGCGGTCGCAGAGGTTTTTGAAGCTGGCCATGTAGCCAATCGGCGCGTCCAGCCACACATAAAAGTACTTGCCCGGCTCGCCCGGGATCTCGAAGCCGAAGTACGGCGCATCGCGGGAGATGTCCCACTGCTGCAGGCCGCTGTCGAGCCATTCGGAGAGTTTGTTGGCCACGGCGTCCTGCAAGGTGCCGCTGCGGGTCCAGGTTTGCAGCATTTGCTGGAAATCCGGGAGCTTGAAGAAGAAGTGCTGGGAATCCTTGAGCACCGGGGTGGCGCCGGAGATTGCCGACTTCGGGTTCTTCAAGTCCGTCGGTGCATTGGTCGCTCCACATTTTTCGCAGTTGTCGCCGTACTGGTCTTCGGTGCCGCATTTAGGGCAGGTGCCCTTGATGAAGCGGTCGGCCAGGAACATTTTCTTTTCCGGGTCGAAATACTGGGTCACCGAACGCTGGTCGATGTGCCCGGCTTCCTTCAAGCGCAGGTAGATCTGGCTCGACAGCTCGCGGTTTTCTTCGGAGTGGGTCGAGTGGAAGTTATCGAAGTCCACCAGGAACTCGGCAAAGTCGGCGCTGTGTTCAGCCTGCACATTGGCGATCAGTTGTTCCGGGGTGATGCCTTCCTTCTCGGCACGCAACATGATGGCCGAACCGTGGGCGTCGTCCGCGCAGACATAAATGCATTGATTGCCGCGATGCTTCTGGAAGCGCACCCACATATCGGTCTGGATGTACTCAAGCATATGGCCAAGATGGATGGAACCATTGGCATAGGGCAGGGCGCTGGTGACGAGGATCTTGCGTGGCTCGGACATGGGGCTCGGCTACTTGATGAAACGGAGGTCGGCCACTATAAAGCGCCGGGAAATATATTTCACCCCGTGGTACTGTTTCTGAATCTTCCCAAGTCTCGAAAGCATGCCGCTGGGCGGCCGGAACGGTTAGGATAGCCGCCTGTTTCAGTCAGTCTTTTTTCGGGAGTAGCCCATGAGCGCCGTCAATCGCGCAGCGGTGGAAGCCGTTCTTCGCCAGTACACCGACCCCTATTTGAACCAGGACCCGGTCAGCGCCGGCTGTGTACGTGCCATTGAAGTCCAGGGCGACCAGGTGTCGGTCCAGTTGGAACTGGGCTATGCCGCCGGTTTGTTCAAGAGTGGCTGGGCACAGATGTTGCAAATGGCCATCGAAGGCTTGGAGGGCGTGCGCTCGGCCAAGGTCGACATCCAGTGCGTGATTGCCGCGCACAAGGCCCAGGCGCAGATTCCGGGCCTGGCCAACGTCAAGAATGTCATCGCCGTGGCCTCCGGCAAGGGCGGCGTGGGTAAATCCACCACCGCCGCCAACCTGGCGCTTGCGCTGGCCCGCGAAGGTGCGCGCGTGGGCATCCTCGACGCCGATATCTACGGCCCTAGCCAGGGCGTAATGTTCGGCATCGCCGAAGGTACGCGGCCCAAGGTCAAGGACCAGAAGTGGTTTGTGCCGATTGAGTCGCTGGGCGTGGAGGTCATGTCCATGGCCTTCCTCACCGACGACAACACGCCGATGGTGTGGCGCGGGCCGATGGTCTCCGGCGCCTTGCTGCAACTGGTCACCCAGACCGCCTGGGGCGACCTCGATTACCTGGTGATCGACATGCCGCCAGGCACTGGCGATATCCAACTGACACTGGCGCAAAAAGTGCCGGTGGCTGGCTCAGTAATCGTGACCACGCCTCAGGACCTGGCGCTGCTGGATGCCAGAAAAGGCGTGGAGATGTTCCGCAAGGTCAACATCCCGGTGCTGGGCGTCGTAGAAAACATGGCGGTACACATCTGCTCCAACTGCGGCCACGCCGAGCATTTGTTCGGCGAAGGCGGTGGCGAAAAGTTGGCGACCCAATACGGGGTTGAATTGCTGGCGTCGTTGCCGCTGGCGATGGAAATTCGTGAGCAGGCCGACGGCGGCAAGCCGACCGTGGCCGCGGAGCCTGATGGACCGATCGCTATGGTGTACCAGGAGCTGGCCCGTCATGTGGGCGCGCGGATCGTCCTGCAGGAAGCGGCCGCACCGGCGATGCCGACCATCACTGTCAGCGACGACTGAGTCGGCTGAATGAAAAAAGCCTCGATCTTGTCGGGGCTTTTTTATGCGTGCTGATCAGTCAACGGTTCTCAATTACGCCTTTGCGCAATTGCACGTGTAAGCATTTGC
>NZ_VBVZ01000621.1 GCF_005863185.1 Pseudomonas edaphica | reverse complement strand
AGGTGATGCTATCGCAGGCAAGCCAGCTCCCACACAAGCCCCCTCCCCCATGGAGGGCATCCAAGTTTTGGTCTGAGAACGACATCCGCTGTACTGAAAGCGCTACAGCGTAACGATATCGCTACAACCCTGTTTTTTACGCGCCATGCAAGGCTTTGATCCGCATAGGCTTTTTTTGGCGTGCACGAGTGTAGCGAAATCGCTACAGCTGAAAATCATATCGTCATAACCAAAATCGTTAAGTATCTGATTTATAACGACTTAATAACATTGGCCGCAATATTGCTAAGTAACTCCCCATTATTCCAATCCCGTCCACCAGACGAATCTGGCCCTGAGGAGTTTCCATGAGCGAGTTGCGTTTCACTGAAGATCACGAATGGCTGCGCGCCGAAGCCGATGGCAGCGTCACCGTGGGTATCACCGCTTTCGCGCAAAACGCACTGGGTGATGTGGTTTTCGTGCAACTGCCGGAGTTGCAGGCTTACGACAAGGGCGCAGAAGCCTCCACCGTGGAATCGGTCAAGGCAGCCAGCGGCGTGTACATGCCGCTGACCGGTGAAGTGCTCGAAGTGAACGAAGCACTCAGCGACAGCCCGGAACTGGTCAACGAAGACCCGATGGGCGAAGGTTGGTTCTTCCGCTTTAAACCCGCCGATGCCGATGCAGTGGCTAAGCTGTTGGATCAGGATGCGTACGACCGCCTGATCAAAGCCAACGCTGAAGCCTGAGGAGCGCGCCATGACCATCAATCTCAGCACCGCCAACGAATTCATCGCCCGCCACATCGGCCCGCGCCAGGAAGATGAGCAGCAGATGCTCGCAAGCCTGGGTTTTGATTCCCTCGAAGCCCTCAGCGCCAGCGTGATCCCGGAAAGCATCAAGGGCACCAGCGTGCTCGGCCTGGAAGACGGCCTGAGCGAAGCCCAGGCCCTGGCCAAGATCAAGGCCATCGCCGGCAAGAACCAACTGTTCAAGACCTACATCGGCCAGGGCTATTACAACTGCCATACACCGTCGCCGATCCTGCGCAACCTGCTGGAAAACCCGGCCTGGTACACCGCCTACACCCCGTATCAACCTGAAATTTCCCAAGGCCGCCTGGAAGCGCTGTTGAACTTCCAGACCCTGATCAGCGACCTCACCGGCCTGCCGATCGCCAACGCCTCCTTGCTCGACGAAGCCACCGCCGCCGCCGAAGCCATGACCTTCTGCAAGCGCCTGAGCAAGAACAAGGGCAGCAATGCCTTCTTCGCCTCCGTGCATAGCCACCCACAGACCCTCGACGTACTGCGCACCCGTGCTGAGCCGTTGGGCATCGACGTGGTGGTGGGCGATGAACGCGAGCTGAGCGACGTCAGCGCATTCTTCGGCGCCCTGCTGCAATACCCGGCCAGCAACGGTGACGTGTTCGACTACCGCGAACTGACCGAGCGCTTCCACGCCGCCAATGCGCTGGTGGCCGTGGCCGCTGACCTGCTGGCCCTGACCCTGCTGACCCCGCCGGGTGAGTTCGGCGCCGACGTGGCCATCGGCAGCGCGCAACGCTTCGGCGTGCCGCTGGGCTTTGGTGGCCCGCACGCGGCGTACTTCTCCACCAAGGATGCGTTCAAGCGCGACATGCCCGGCCGTCTGGTCGGTGTGTCGGTCGACCGTTTCGGCAAGCCGGCCCTGCGCTTGGCCATGCAGACCCGCGAGCAACATATCCGTCGCGAGAAAGCCACCAGCAACATCTGCACCGCGCAAGTGCTACTGGCTAACATCGCCAGCATGTACGCCGTGTACCACGGCCCTAAAGGCCTGACCCAGATCGCCCAGCGCATTCACCAACTGACCGCGATCCTGGCCAAAGGCTTGACCGCCCTGGGCCTTAAGGTTGAGCAGGCAAACTTCTTCGACACGATCACCCTCAACACCGGCGACAACACCGCCGCCCTGCACGACAAGGCCCGCGCCCAGCGCATCAACCTGCGTGTGGTCGATGCTGAACGCGTTGGCCTGTCGGTCGACGAAACCACCACCCAGGCTGACATCGAAGCCCTGTGGTCGATCTTCGCCGACGGCAAGGCACTGCCCGCTTTTGCTGCGACTGAAAGCACCTTGCCCGCCGCGCTGTTGCGCCAGTCGCCGATCCTCAGCCACCCGGTGTTCAACCGTTACCACTCCGAAACCGAGCTGATGCGCTACCTGCGCAAGCTGGCCGACAAGGACCTGGCGCTGGACCGCACCATGATCCCGCTGGGTTCGTGCACCATGAAACTCAACGCCGCCAGCGAAATGATCCCGGTGACCTGGGCCGAATTCGGTGCCCTGCACCCCTTCGCCCCGGCCGCACAAAGCGCCGGCTACCTGGAGCTGACTTCCGACCTGGAAGCCATGCTCTGCGCGGCCACCGGCTACGACGCGATCTCCCTGCAGCCGAACGCCGGTTCCCAAGGTGAATACGCAGGCCTGCTGGCCATTCGTGCTTACCACCAGAGCCGTGGCGAAGAACGCCGCGACATCTGCCTGATCCCGTCTTCGGCCCACGGCACCAACCCTGCGACCGCCAACATGGCCGGTATGCGCGTGGTGGTGACCGCCTGCGACGCACGCGGCAACGTCGACATCGAAGACCTGCGCGCCAAAGCCATCGAGCACCGCGAGCACCTCGCTGCGCTGATGATCACCTACCCGTCCACCCACGGCGTGTTCGAAGAAGGCATCCGCGAAATCTGCGGGATCATTCATGACAACGGCGGCCAGGTGTACATCGACGGCGCCAACATGAACGCAATGGTCGGCCTGTGCGCACCGGGCAAGTTCGGAGGCGACGTGTCCCACCTGAACCTGCACAAAACCTTCTGCATTCCGCACGGCGGTGGCGGCCCGGGCGTTGGCCCGATTGGGGTTAAATCCCACCTCACGCCATTCCTGCCAGGCCACGCGGCCATGGAGCGCAAGGAAGGCGCGGTGTGCGCGGCGCCATTTGGCAGCGCGAGCATTTTGCCGATCACCTGGATGTACATCAGCATGATGGGCGGCGCGGGCCTCAAGCGCGCTTCGCAGCTGGCGATCCTGAACGCCAACTACATTTCCCGTCGCCTCGAAGAGCATTACCCCGTGCTCTACACCGGCAGCAATGGCCTGGTGGCGCACGAATGCATCCTCGACCTGCGCCCCTTGAAAGACAGCAGCGGCATCAGCGTGGATGACGTGGCCAAGCGCCTGATCGACTTTGGCTTCCATGCGCCGACCATGTCGTTCCCGGTAGCGGGCACCTTGATGATCGAGCCGACCGAAAGCGAATCCAGGGAAGAACTGGACCGTTTCTGTGACGCCATGATCGCCATCCGCGAGGAAATTCGCGCAGTCGAAAACGGCACCTTGGACAAGGACGACAACCCACTGAAAAACGCCCCGCACACGGCGGCTGAAATCGTCGGTGAATGGAGCCACCCGTACAGCCGTGAACAGGCGGTGTACCCGGTGGCATCGTTGATCGAAGGCAAATACTGGCCGCCGGTTGGCCGGGTCGACAACGTGTTTGGCGACCGTAACCTGGTGTGTGCGTGCCCGTCGATCGAGAGCTACGCGTAACCCTGACTGAACTCGGT
>NZ_VBVZ01000620.1 GCF_005863185.1 Pseudomonas edaphica | reverse complement strand
CTGGAAAAGTCTGCCGGCATGGCGCGCACTGTAGAGTCAGCGGCGGCTTCCAGCCATTCGACCTGAATAGCTTCTACTGCACGCTTGGCGTGCCACCAGCGCTCGGCCACCACTGCCACGGCGCCAGGCAGTTGATGCACCGAGTGCACACCTTTCATGGCCTCAACTTGCGCCTGATTGCGCAGGCTGCCCACGGTCATGCCCAGGCGCGGCGCATGCTGCACGGCGGCGTGGAGCATGCCGTCGACCTTGAGGTCGATGCTGTATTGCGCCTTGCCGGTGGATTTGTCGTAGGCATCCAGGCGTTTGACCGGCTTGCCGATCCAGCGGAACTGGCTCGGATCGCGCAGGGTGATGGTGGACGGGTCAGGCACCGGCATGTCGAGGGCGCGGCTGGCGAGTTCACCGTAGCCCAGCGAGCGGCCCGAGGCGGCGTGTACCACGCGGCCGGGGGTGGTGGTCAGTTGTGCGACCGGCACGCCCAGTTGCTCGGCGCCGGCCTGCAACAGCATGGCGCGGGCGAGGGCGCCCAGGCGGCGCATTACCGGGTAACTCATGCGCACCGACATGCTGCCGCCGGTGATGCGCATGCCGTTTTCCATCACCACATAGGCATCGCCCGGTGGCGCGGCTTCGACGACAAACGTGGCAGGGTCGGCGTCCAGTTCTTCACCGACAATCTGCGCCATGGCGGTGTGGGTGCCTTGGCCGCCTTCCATAAAGGGGCTGAGCAGGCGCACCGTGCCGTCCGGGCGAATCTCCAGAAACGCCGGCACCTGCGTGCCGCGCTCCGCAGGGTTGGCGGTGGCCGCGAAGGCGCGGCCGCCACCCAGCGGCAGGCCGAAACCAATCACCAGCGCGCCCACGGCGGTGCTGGCCAGAAAGCGCCGGCGTGACAGGTTGACCGGGTCGCCCAGGGCCACATCAAGCAGTTCGTTGCGCGTATTCATCATGCGCGCTCCTTCTGCTGGGCCAAATCCTGCATCGCGGTGTGGATGGCGTTATAGGTGCCGCAGCGGCACAGGTTGACCATGGCGGCATCGATTTGCGCGACCGTCGGCGCGGGGGTGTGCTTGAGCAGCGCCGTGGCCGCCATCACCTGCCCGGACTGGCAATAACCGCATTGCGCCACCTGATGCTCGACCCAGGCGGCGACCACGTGCTTGCCCACCGCATCGTCCTCAATGGCCTCGATGGTCGTGACCTCGCGGCCGACCACACCCGCCACCGGGGTAACGCAGGAGCGCACCACATTACCGTCCACCAGCACCGAACAGGCGCCGCACTGGGCCAGGCCGCAACCGTACTTGGTGCCGGTCATGCCGAGGTCGTCGCGGATCACCCACAGCAGCGGCGTGTCGGCGTCGGCATCGACCTGGTAGGTCTTTTGGTTGATACGTAATTCCATGGCGGGTTCACCTGCTGATCATCGGTTGGTGGTGCTGAGCTCTTTTGAGCCCTTATAAGAAGAGTGGGACTTGTGGCCCATCGTTGCACTCTAGACCACGGCGCAAGGGCTATCTATCCGCCAGTCGATAAGTCGGAGGATCAGGCAAGTATTTCGCAGGAATGCACTACCGGCAGCTTGATCGTTCCCACGCTCCGCGTGGTAACGCATCCTGTGACGCTCTGCGTCACGGCGTCAGAAGCGGGACGCGGAGCGTCCAGGGCGGCATTCCTTTGCGGCGCGTGGGAACGATCCTATAGGCACTCCTTTGTGTGTAGGCAACCTCTGATCCGACCCGGCTCGCCGCACTTTTTTTGATTCTCCTGATCTATCCCTGTCACGACCCCACTCATTCAGAGTGTGGGCAGCAGAATCAGACCCGGTGCCGATGGATCGAACGTCACATACTTGTATCTCCCGCTGGCCGTTGTTTTTGGTTGTTCTTTTGGCACTGTTTACCAGTGGTTGCAGCCAGCAGCAGGGCCGCGACATCGCCAGCCAGTTCAGCAATGGCAGGCCCGATGAGTTCTTTCAGACCAGCGTTGACCGCATGGCAACCCTGAGCATGCGCGACAACTTGCAAAGCCTGTATCTGTTGATGAGCAAGCTCTACCTGCGCAACCCCAGCCAGTGGCGCCTATCCGGTTACCCGGATGCGGTGAGTGCCGCGCGGGAAATCCGCCAGGCCATCGAGCATCAGCAACCGCTGCCGGCCCTCGGCGAGCGGCGCGATCTCGCGGCCTTGAGTTACTCGTTAAGCCCCGACTTCAAAGGCGACCGGGTCGGTGCGTTTATCTACGCGATCGGCAGCATGCTGGTGACCGCCCACGGCGGCCGCACCCAGTTCTATATGACTGACTCGATCAACCCGCAGTTTGTCAGCAACGCCGCACGCAATATCGAAAAAGCCACCTGGCTGCTCAGTCAGCGCCAGGATGCCAACGGGGTGTTGCTGCTGTTTTCCAACGAGATATCGGAGGAGGGCAGTAACCTGAGCTTTGCGGTCGAGTTCGGCAAAGTGGTTGCGCGCCTGGACTTGCTCGCGCAGATGCTCGATGAACGCTACCGACGTGTGGCGCTCAACTACGCGCAGAGTTTGCTGCTGATGAATTTCTTGCCGGTGCAGTAATGTAGGTACGGTATTTCCCTTTCAGGTGTAGGAAGTGGCCTATCTTAAGTCCCCACGCTTGAAACACCCCTCGGTGGGCAATAGCCTCGGACTTTTCTCAACGGATGAGTGCCTACCTTGGGTAAGCGAAAAACGGTTTGGCCTACGGATCGCGAAGTTCGTCTGCGATTCATTCTCTTTGCGGTGATCGACGTGGCAAGCGCCCAGGGTGTTCCTGCCGAGGTGTTATTGAGTGCACATAAACTGCTGCGCGATTCGCCGGCGGAGTCTCAGTTACGTAAAGCCCTGGCTGACATCCTGGCCTGCGATGAAATGGCGGGGTTCAGTTTCCTCAGGGGGTCTGAGGCGGATGATTTTATGCGCACGATCGAACCGCTCACGGACGCGACTGATCACCAGGTTTTGCTCTCGGGTTAGATCGTTTATTTCCTTAAGTGAGGTCGCAAGGCTTTAATCGCATATCCATCCTGGCGTTTATGCGGTGCCAGTAGCGGCTTTAAACGTCTTTACAGCGATTTATCTGTTATCACGCCCGGTGTCGCTGTCCTGGTCACCCAAGCACGCTCCCGAACAGCCATTTGTGCTGCTCTGCCGTCGTCTTGCGCCGTCGCCCGGTGTCTCTAGAATCGGCGCCAGAACTTAGCCATTTCCTGTCGATTACGGAGTTTCGAACATGATGAACGCAATGCAGATGCCGATGAACACGTCCATGCCAATGATGCCGATGATGGGCATGCCGATGATGATGGCGACCATGAAGTGCGAAATGGCGGGCGACGCCATGATGTGCACCATGAAGCCGGCGGCCGGTATGGACATGGCGCAGTTCAAGACCAATGCCGACATGATGGCGATGATGATGAACTGCGGCATGCCGATGATGATGCAGTGCGCAAACATGTCGATGCTGTGCATGTCGGCCGATGCCATGAAGATGATGGCTGACATGAACATGCCGATGATGACCATGGGCATGTCGATGTCGATGATGAAATGCATGATGGAATGCAGCGTGATGGGCGACAG
>NZ_VBVZ01000061.1 GCF_005863185.1 Pseudomonas edaphica | reverse complement strand
CGCTGGCGAAGAGTGTCATTGGCGATAAAAACTTTATTGAAGTATTCATCGATACGCCTCTGACTGAGTGTGAACGACGCGACCCCAAAGGTTTGTATAGAAAAGCCAGGGAAGGATTAATAAAGAACTTTACAGGAATTGATTCCGCGTATGAATCACCTGTCAATCCACACGTAAGAGTCAATACACTGGAAGAAGATCTGGATTCCACTGTTGCGCGCATCATTGATATGTTGGACGCAGAACTAACTAACTAACTAACTAACTAACTAACGCCGCTTGGTTATATAGCAACTGCACAGCGTACTCAATATTACAGGGGAGGATGATCACTCGATCACCCTCCCCTTTACGTCAAGACGTCTTAGCGTTTGCCGGTGTCAATCCAGTTGCACAAAATGCGCACACCTTCTCCAACCATTACGTTTGGAGTCCACTCAAGTACCTGCTTGCTCTCCTCAATCGTGCACGATGCGTGACGAACGTCACCGTGGCGATACGCCCCAGTGATATGAGGTGCAGGAGCGCCGTAGTGATCAGCAATGATCTGAGCCAACTTGGCGACGCTGGTGGCTTCACCCGAACCGACATCATAAGGTTCACGTGTGCCTTCAGTGTGCAAAGTCGCTGCGAAGATCGCGTTCGCCACATCGTCGATAAATACGAAGTCACGAATGATTTCACCGTCTTCATACACTGGAATGCTTTTGCCATCTTTCGCCATCTGAGCGAAAAGCGAGACGATGCCGGTGTAAGGGTTGGACAATGATTGGCCTGGACCATACACATTCTGCAACCGCAGCATGACTGGGGTTACACCCAATGCCAAACACCAGGAGCTGAGAATATGCTCTTGCGCAAGTTTGGTAGAACCATACACGCTGGTAGGGTCTGGGCGAGTAGTGTGCGAGTTGAAAGGCAGCGTTTTCAGGCCCTCAAAATCCCACTCCGCACGCTCCAGTTGCTCACGTGAACGCTGGCCTGGGTAAACCAGCGAGCCATCAGCGGCCTTCCATGCGCCTTCACCGTAAACAGCACGGCTGGAGGTCAACACGATACGTTTAGGCAGTGCTTCATGACGCACTAGCGCGTCAAGCATCTGAGTAGTCCCGGTTACGTTAACGTGCGCGTGGCGGCTCGCTTCCATCAGTGACTGGCCAGTACCTGTCTCAGCCGCCAGGTGAATGACTACGTCAGGAGCAAAATCTTTTAAAACAACATCCCAGTCTTCAGGAGAGGTAACGTCGCCTTTGACAAACTCTACACGCGAGTCCAGCGCCGCTGGACGCTCGGCGGTAGGGTGGACCTGAGGGTGAAGATTATCGAATGCAACCACTCGGCTGAACGTCTCAGCCAACAGGGGCGACAGCGCACACCCGATGAAGCCCGCACCGCCGGTAACTAGACATGTTTTGCTCATAAAAACGCTCCTGATTCAATTCAAAAAAACTACTTTGCTTCCTGCACAGCCATAAAGTATGCGTTCAGTTTCAGCTGAACTGCACTTTCCAGATTTACCAGACTTATGCTGTTGGAATCCATCACCGCAGGAAAACTAAAAAACAGTTCGTTCTCACCCTGCGCATATCGCTCAAAAAGACCAACGGGCTGACCACCACTCATGACCTGAACCTTAAGCGCTCCAGGCGCAGAAGCCGTCAACATTACCCGAAGCGTTCGCTGCCCCTTTGAATTTTCCGACCATGATACAGTGGCCGGCGTTGTTAAATCTATCGGTCCATGCGCCGTCAGACTGCCAGGATTATTGGACCCCTCTACATGCGCCCCTCCTGCAACAGCCTGGTCATACGCATTGGCAGAGTTCCACATATAACCGTCGGTCAGAATATTATCCAGGTGACGCTCGGTCATCACATACAACACCACATCTGGCTTGTACTTCGCGACGAGTGCGGGAACGTTGGGCGCGTTTCGTTGATCATCTATATTGTGACGAACTTGAATAGTTTCGTAGAACGCGGACTGCAAGTAAGCGGATAAAGAGTCGCCCATCGAGTCGCGCAGAACCAGTGCCCTGAGTTTGTTAGTTGCCGAATCATTTCGCGTATTGCGCGGCAAATCAAGAAGCCCAGTAAGCGTACTCCCAGGCACCACGCGGCTGCTGCCATCGTCAGACCAAATACTAAAGTCAGGCAGTGGCTGTTTTAAATTCGGCATGGTCCAGGGGTTCGGTTTCGGCAAGTTGATCATTGCCAAAAACTCGCTGCCGTAATTTGGATTAACTACTGCGCCGTTGATGTCGGGTACATACAGGCCCTGAAGTTTCGGGTCCATGGCGCCGAGCGAATGTGCGGTTTCCTTCCAGGCAGCCCACGCACCAAAGTCAGTCCAGTGGCTGTTGAATGGCGAATAGGTATCTGCCGTCGATCGCGCTTCGCGCAACGCTGGCCTGAGGTCAATCAACGGCAGCTTTTGCGGAAATGCCAGGAGCTGATCGAAGATGTGAGGACCTACATGGCCCTGCGACCACTGCGGGAGCTTATCGGGGTAAATCGACCACTTTGCGGGCGCCACCAGGAAAAGCATCGGAATATGGCGACTGGCCAGCCACTGTTTCTGGCCGCCGATGGAATAATTCCACGCGTCCAAGTCGTTACTGTTGTAGTACCGACGGCCCAGGGCCTGGGCCATATTGTTATTAAAATTGTCGCCCAGAAATACCCAACCGTCTGTGCCGACGACAGCGATTGCACGGTTATTGGTAGTGCCCAGGGAAAACAGAAAACTTGAATACCACTCCACCGCCTTGTTCCAGAGCGGCGTCGTGCGTCGGATCCCGTCCCTCTGATTCAGCCATTCGCTTGGGTGATTCATCACCAGCTTCATCGCGGGGATAAATTGCGGCGAGCAGATGACCGCGATGCCGGGCGCACAAAGCGCCAGCATAAAAACAGTGATAATTATTCTTGACGTAAATAGTGAGCGCATAAATTAAAACCGAAAGTAAAGGAACGGACTGTAAGCACCAGAAAGAACTTTCATGCTCGCCAGTAAAAACAGAACACTCAATCCACACACACCCGCGACCAGTCGCTGATTCGAAGAAAGACGGCCACGGACCCACGCATACAGTGGAAAACTGAGAACCAGGCCACAGGCGATTGCCAGCCCCAGAGCCGTGCTCATGTACTCCGCCACCACATAGTTTTCTGGCCCTGTCCGAAGATTCAGCATCAAGGCAATCATATGAAACGCGTGGTCAAAGGTCTCGGAGCGAAACAGCACCCATCCGAACACTACAACCGCCAGGGTATAGATCCACCGCACAAACACGGGAATCCCTCGGTCCTCGAACTTCGTGAAGCGCTCTATAACAATGAATAGACCGTGCCAAAGCCCCCACGCTACAAATGTCCAGGAGGCGCCGTGCCACAAACCGGTGAGAATAAAGACCGCCATCAAATTCACGTACGTGCGAACCGAGCCCAAACGGTTGCCGCCCAACGGCACGTAAACATAATCACGAAACCAACCAGACAACGTCATGTGCCAACGGCGCCAAAAATCACGTATCGACGTGGATTTGTACGGATAGTTGAAGTTTTCCGGAAAGCGGAACCCCATCATCAACCCCATGCCGATGGCCATGTCCGAGTAGGCTGAAAAATCAAAGTAAATCTGCAGCGAGTAAGTGATCGCCCCCAACCATGCAGTTCCGAAATTCAACTCTGAGGCGGGCAGCGAAAAGATTGCATCGGCCGTCACCGCGAAGGTGTCCGCCAGCAGTACTTTTTTGCCGAAGCCGATGACGAATCGAGTAATCCCCTCCACGACCATATCCGGGTTAATCGAGCGATCGGGCAATTCAGACGCGATATCCCGGTAACGAACAATCGGCCCGGCGATAAGTTGCGGAAACAAAGACTTGAACGTACCAAATATCAACAAACTTTTGGTCGCCTGAATCGTACCCCGGTAAACATCGACCAAATAGCTGATACCCTGGAACACGAAAAAGCTGATACCCAACGGTAACGCAACCGATATTAACGGAACCGCCGAAGGATGGTCCAACTTGGCAGCGATCAGATTAATATTTTCCGTGATAAAACCCACGTACTTAAAGTACCCTAACACTGACAAGTTAAAGAACATGCCCACGATCAGCAGCACTCTCGCCGTGGGGCTTGATTGCTTCCCGTCCGTCACCTCTCTGAATCGATCAATCAAATAACCAATGGAAAAGTTTCCGACGATTGCGGCCACCAATATCCACAGCCCCTTGGCATCGCCGAGGTAGTAAAAGAATAAACTAGCCACCAATATTAGAATATTTCTAAAATGGTGCCCCACTAGTTTGTAGGCGATTAAAAACACCGGCAAAAAAAGAAAAATGAATAAGTAAGAACTAAAAACCATGCTTGTACTTCCAACTGGCGACGGCCCTGAAGCCACATTAGGTGAGCAGTGTGTCTGACACCTTCCAAACATCTAGCCTTTTTTCAAGGCCCATCGGTATAACCTTCTCAATCTGAACGCCACTCTGGGATACCGAAAGAACAGCGATCGTTTTAGAGAAAATATAACACCACCTGTCAATTGCGCAGCCTTAGCCACTTGCATTTGTTCACGTAGACTTCCCGTGGAGAAGCAGCTTGAAAGTGCTTGCAATTTATATTCAAGTTTGACGTAGTTTTTTGAAGCCTGCTTGGGAGTCAAAATGCACCGACTCAAATAGCCTGCGTCCTGCGCGCAATAGGTCACCAAACGTTCCAGCACATGCGGAAGGTCACCATCACCATAGTGTTTTTCATCAAAATCAGCCCACGTCCAACGGTGCTCAAATATTTTCCTGAGCGCCGTTGGGCGGAACCAGAACATCGATCCATAGGTTGCAATAGGCGTTTCATGGTCGAGGTCAACACCAATTCCAAGCTGACGGGCCACTGTCACCGCCCGTGCTCTATTCGAAAACCAGCCGTGCCCCAATGTTGGATAACCTATATGGACGACCGGCGGCATTGCAACGCCAACCCATGGTTCATTCTCAAACAGACTAAATACATTTTTTACGTAGGCGCGGCTTGCCAGTAAATTGTCGAAAAGATGGCGCTTGAACATGGATGCCTTGGACCAGCCGTCCTGTGGCGATTTTTTGCTGTGCACCCTACAAATCAGATCATAATTTCCGCCGAGAACAATGTCACGGCAAGTAATAAGCAGCGCAGACGTATCCCGCCCAAAATTAGACTCACACACCAACACCGTACAACTCAAAAAACCGGCCTGTAAAAAAAATCGTTCGATACAGTGCTTTTTCTCTTCTGTATCGGTGGTCACATATAAAGAAAACGGCTCGGGAATATTATTGATACTGGCAAACATTTCATCCAGCATGTCGAGATAATAAACATGCGCAATAACAGCCGTTTTGATGGGTGCCGTGTGTTCAGGAGGCTCGTCGACATGCACATCCGACAGCACACTGAGCTGTTCCAGATTAGAGTAAAGCGTGCGCAAGGGCGTTGTGCGTATCAGATTCTTCCAAATAAGACTGACGTCGTAATCGGACGTATCGCGCACTAGATCCAATGCGCGCTTCACGTCAATTGCTTCACTCTCCAAGTACGCCGGATCATGAAAGAATGGACGGCGCTTCAATATAGGCGAGCGACGCTCGATTGTTAGGTCTATCTCGGAAAATACGGGGTGTGCAGTATTATAGTTGCGCGGATCTATATGAACCAGAAAGCGAAAGCCCAGATCACTGAAGTGCTTCGTGAACCTGGCTTCGTGCTTTAAAATAGATTCCTCATAAGAATTGATCATCGGCATCTCCGACCAATACTTATAAAACGCCTCCGATTCAATCAGCTTTTTGCGCACCGCAATAAAATGGGACTGGATATGAAATGGCAGTGTTCCGTTTCCGGTGAACGGATTAGGCGATACTTCTGCGTGAGCGGACACGCCCCAGAAATCAACGTCCGCACTTTCCATCTGACCGAACAGTTCAGAGAACGGAAAGATGGGACCGTAAAACGTATAATTTAAAAAAATCGCCTCATCGTACTGCCGGATATTATTCCAGCCAAAGGCCTCAATAGACTCTTTGTAAGCCCACACATCAAATCCGACATTTTTGCGGACATGCAAAACATCAATCAGCGGCTTTATTTTTTCTAGCGAATCCGCAGACACTTCAGAATTCGACACAAAAAATATAGTCTCAACCTGTGCGCGGAGCATGCGAAGCTTGTAGAGGACGTAATCGTCCACCACGCCATCGCTATCATAAAACAGGTAAAAAGCAACTCTGCGCATTTTCAGTTAAATTCCGTTACACACATTCATGTTAACAACACTCATTTCTCCACGCTTAAACTCGGATGGCGACACGACGTTTCGTGTCGCCATCCGCTTGCACACCTAGCCTCTACTCATTCGCAGCAGCGAGCGAAGGCGGCCGACGACTCTCTGACGCAACGGAACATTAGCTCGGTCAACCCACAACAACTTCGTAGACAGATCAGCATTGCCCATGATCGAGTTAAACTTTTGTTGCAATATCTGAGCCTGATTCAGGGCGCCCATTTTGTCACGGAAAGATGCACCCGGCATGAACGTCGCCAACTTGTCATGCAACTCCCGCGATTGATCCAGCCACTCCACCGGCTCGATCCATATGTTATCTGTTCGGCGATGATCATCAATACGATTGCTCAAGTCTCGAGCAATGCCCAACCAATGAAGCTGCCACTGAATATTGCCGTTCGGCAGTAACGCAGCGAGCTTCTGCAACTTGTATTCAAGTTTCGTGTAGTTAATGCCCACCGACTCTCTGTTGATCACCGAGCGAATTGAAGTCTGACCATTTGAATGGATAACTCGCAATTTTCCGGACGGCTTTTGGCCGAAACCAAAACATAGTGCCGTAGGGCGCTATCGGCGTGGCATCATCGAAGGCCGTGGTAATACCAAGCTTTTTTGCCCACTGAGTAGCGGGTTCACGGTTTTCAAACCACGCGTGCCCCAGCGTAGGATAAGCAATGTGTACGACGGGCGGAAATACCATGCCCAGTGTATCGTTTTTATCAAACAGGTTGATCAGGTTCTTGATATAGCCCGGGGTGTAGAGCAAATTGTCAAACATATGCTGCTTGAACAGCAGCGCCATGTTATGTCCATTTTGCGGGGACTTTTTAGAGTGAATCCTGCACAGATAGTCGTATTCGTCGGACAGCAGGACATCGCGCAGCGTCATAAACAGCGCGCCCATGTCCCGACCACGATTCTGTTCAACTACACGCACGCAGACTTTATTGATATTGTATTTAACAACGGCCAGTTCAATATTTTTCTTTTTCTGTTCATCACTGGTCGTGATATACAAATCATACGCGTACGGAATATTTTTTACATACTCCATAGTCTCTTCGAGCATGTCGTCATAATACAAATGCGCGAGCACAGCGATTTTGTGAGATTTTTCAATCTTAATCTCAGCATCGTGCTCCGGCAGCACTTCCAACAAATCAACGTTTGTATGAAGTGTCCGCGGCTGGGTACTACGTACTACGTTTTGCCAGATCAGCGAGGTGTCGTAACCACTGTCCTCAACCTGTCGCATTACCCCACGCAGGGTCATCGCGTTCTGCTCGAGGAAAATCGGGTCGTGGAAAAACGGACGACGCTTGAGAATCGGGCAGCGGTTCTCGAACATCAACTCAATGCTTTGGAAGGCCGAGTATTCTGTTGGGTAGTCTTCCGGGGGGAACGTAACGTCAAAACTGAAGCCGCGGTCACTGAAGTGCTTTGTAAATCTCGACTCATGCTGAAGAATAGAGTCCACGTAAGAGTAAATCATCGG
This sequence comes from Pseudomonas edaphica, assembly GCF_005863185.1. GTDB lineage: Bacteria > Pseudomonadota > Gammaproteobacteria > Pseudomonadales > Pseudomonadaceae > Aquipseudomonas > Aquipseudomonas edaphica. Next base: position 9,967 of record NZ_VBVZ01000061.1, on the reverse strand, counting down.
CATGTTGCGCCAATATTGCTTGAACTCTTCGGAGGTGAACATACTCTTGCGCACTGCTATCCAGTGCGAGTTGAGATGGAGCGGCAATTCATCGCGACCCGTAAACGGGTTCGGCACCATGGCTTTGTGAGCGGTGATGCCCCAAAAATCACAGTCTTGTGCGTCCATTTTTTCGAACGTTTCAGAAAATGGGAAGATCGGTCCGAAGAACGTATAGTTCATCAGAATCAACTCGTCATACTCTTCCAGCTTCTCGAGACCGAATACTTCCATGGCCTCCTTGTATCCCCATACATCGAAGCCGACGTTTTCACGAACGTAAACAGTGTCTACCACCGCTTCCAGCTTGGCTCTCGACTCGCTGGTCAGCGGGGAGTTCGACACCACAAAAATGGTATCAATACTTTCTTTAAGCGCACTTAATTTATGAGTGACGTAATCGTCAACTTGACCCTGCTCATCATAAAAAAGATAGAATAAAACACGCTTCATAACATCACCCATTAAAACTCATCAATTAATTTTTATTGGAAGTGGTGAAGAGCCGTCGTAGCAGCCACTTTTTACTTCCGGCAAGAGAAACCAGCGTGGCATAGCTTGATTGCAACTCAAGTAACGCACTGCTCACTTTTTTCTCTTCAATCCTTGCCACGTCCAGCTCACCTGTTCGCTTGTTCAATGCTGCAGTCAATGCCTCCCTTTCACGCTGCGCGGTCGCGACTTCGTCTTTTGCATGCCCAAGTGCAAACGTTAGTTCTTCCAACTCAGCCTGGTGAGTCAAAATCAGTGCTTCTTTTTGTTTCCTCAGCTCACTCAGTTCGACGGCATGAGTGTTCGCCAGTTCTTCACCTTGACGCCTAAGCTCATCCACTTCGGACTGATGGCGCAGGCGTGCCGCTTCGCTTTCACTGCGCAGCGTATCCAACTCTGATTTTTGCGAATAAAACACTTCGCTGTGGTAACGCCTTAATTCATTCAGCTCAGTCTGCTGAGAGAAAAATACAGTGTTGTGATGATTCCGCAGCTCATCCAATTCGGACTGTTGTATAGACATCATGCTGACTTGCTCAGTCGCAGCCTTGTGGATCAGGTCCTGCATCGGGCGTTGAAAGAAGGCGAAGACAGCCGAGAATTCCGAGTAAAGCGACTTGAGTGCGGACCAATAGTCGCCCTTCATTTCATTGCACGTGATGTATACATTCTCTGCCAGCGACAACTCCGTCTCCGGCACCCTTTCAGCCGGACAATGCCTGTGATGGCGATTTTCAGCCCCCAGGTAATCGTCAACGTGGGGCTTGGCGGCAGTTGAAGATATCGGCCACTGGATCGACAACTCATGCGCGATGCGATCGATATGAAACTCCCAATCATTTAATAATTGGTCGTAGGTGATCAGCGCCCGCGACAGTCCTCGCGTGTGTTTTTCGGCTTCAAAAAAATACTCAAGCCACAAGATCTTCGTGTGTTCCGGAGACCATTGATCCTCGCCTACCATTCGGGCGACGGACCGCACCACCTCTTCGGGGTGGCGCGTGACCAACAGCACACGAAGCTTGATGTCCAGTGATTCGAGTACTCTGATCCACAGCGGCACGAGCCGGCACATTCTGGGCTCTTTAATCACCCAGATCGTTTTGTCAAAGTAGTCGCGCTTGACCAATGCTTTGAGGTCGCGCTGTGCCTCTAGCGTTTGCGGCAGATCCAGCCATCCTTCAGGCATTTCAGCGATGTCATACCAGTTACGCCCCATCGCCTTGAGAAGCCGTTCATGAATGGCCAGGGCATCAGCACTTTCGAAAAAGCCTTTAGGGTTCGGTTTGGCTGCAGGCAATAACTTATCTGAGAGCGAGGCACCGTGCAGATTCAGCACACGTGTGACGGCCGACGTACCGCTGCGAGGCATGCCTAATACTAAAATTGCTGTGGAATCAGCCATAATCACGCACCCGAAGTGTCAGTCAATGAAAGTTCCAGTTCAGGCGGTAAGACCAGGTCGGTCAGGCCCGTAAACAAACGCTCAGGATTGGGCAAAACCCTGAACATATCGACGTCTATCAGCCTCGCCGCAAACTGCTCTTGCCCATCGATATGCGCCAGTACGCCAGCGTTCAGAAAATACACCGCTGGCAGCAGCTGGCAGGTAAACGCAAACGTCGCCTTTACACTCGCGCCTTTTGCGATGCTTTCAACCGCTTCTCGAGGCGTTGAGCTGACGGCGCCGCCGATCTCAAGGCCGGAGGTGGTTCTAATCATCATCCCAAATCGAACTTTAAAGGCGGGCATTGTGAACTTGGCTTCGTAAACGAAGTTATAAACCTCACCCTCCCTTAGAACGTTGACCCTGCGCCCGTCGACCGTCTCAATGTGTGCGTCATTGATGAGAACACCGTTGGCGGCATAGCTGATAGTGCTCTGTGGCACCATGCCATCTTCGTAATATGCCTCTTCTTCAACTGCCAACCCGTTTCGAGCACTGGCCACCAACTTGGTATCGACCTTGTCGGCATCCGTCACAAACTTGTCCGTTAAAATGGTCTCTTCGCTCGACGCTTTTAATTCCTCGCGCAAGCGCGCGACTGAATCGGCCGGCGCGTAGATCAGCTTGTGATACTTGGACACCACCAGCTTGGGTCCGCCTTGCGCAATCAGTTCGCCCTGGTCCAGCAGAATGGCACGATCACACAGTTCAGTTACGATACCTGCGGAATGTGAGACAAACAAAATCGTCGACCCCGAATCTCTTAAATTCTGGATGCGAGCAAAACACTTGCGCTGGAACGCTTCGTCTCCGACCGCCAGTGCCTCGTCGACAATCAGCACGTCAGGCTGCACGTTGATGGCCACCGCAAATGCCAGCCGAACGTACATGCCACTTGAGTAGCTTTTGACGGGCTGCTCAATGAATTCGCCGATGTCAGCGAATTCCGCAATCGTATCAAAACGCGAATCGATTTCTTCCTTGCTCAGTCCCAGCACGGAACCGTTCAAATAGACGTTTTCACGACCGGTGAAATCAGGGTTGAAGCCAGCACCCAACTCCAGCAGTGCCGCGATGCGCCCGTTGACCTGAACAGAGCCCTGTGTCGGAAAGAGTGTCCCGCATATTAATTGCAGTAACGTGGATTTGCCTGAGCCGTTGCGCCCGACAATCCCGAACGTTTCCCCGCGCTTGACGTCGAAGCTGATGTTCTTGAGGGCGTGAAACTCTTTATACCACTTATGCTTTTCGCTCGCGGGAGAGAGCATCTGAAACAGCCTGTGGTGAGGCTTTTCATACACCGGAAAAACTTTCGTTAAATCACTTACCACTACAGCCAAATCAGAGCACATCGCCAAAGCCTCTACGAGTCGCCGAAAACCATGTATATCCAATCAGCGCAAATACAGTACTGGCTAACGCGTAGATAGCGAGCCCCGACCAATCCGGCATGCCATTCCACAATGCAACAATCCGGGCCTGATCAATAATAAATGTCAACGGATTAGACACGAAAATAAAACGATACTCCTCAGGCACCGCGCTGGCCGGCACGACGGCTGAAGAGGTAAACAGCAACGCCGTTGACAGGACGCCTGTGATTTGATTGATATCACGCAGGTAGACGCCAAGTGCGGAGAGAAACCATCCCACCCCGAGCATCAAGATGGTCAGCGGAAACAGAACAAACGGCAGTAACAACGTCCCCCAGGAAAACGCGTGATCCACCACCAACCGCAGAACGATGAGGACGATCACATTCATTAACGTGTGAAACAGCGCAGACGCCACCATGGGCCATGGAAGAATTTCCAAAGGAAATATGACTTTCTTGACGTAACTGACGTTACTGGTGATAAGCGAAGGCGCTCGATTGAACGACTCTGCAAAAAAACTATGAACAATCAGGCCCACAAACAAAATTATTGCAAAACTGTCTTGAGTCCCGGGGGGTTGCGGCCACCGACTATTGAGAATACTTCCGAATGCAAACGCATAGACACACAACATCAGAAACGGGCTCAGTATCGACCAAAAGAGACCGAAGCTTGCTCCTCTGTATCGTCCTAAAACTTCGCGCTTGCTTAGCTCAAAAATCAGCGACCGATTGCGAATAACCGAATACGCCGGTGCCAATAGCCACGTTTTTAAATTCTTTATAAACCGGGCCATACCGACTCCAAAAAAGTTAATTAATGCCAGCAGACTCACCTGTCCCAGTCGAGCTGGGCATGATGTCACTCGACATCATGCTCTTGAGTCCGCCAGCCCTGTAGTCACTTACTCTCAGAACGTTTTGGCGTCTTTTAACAAGCGGCCTTCCTGGTCCTTTTTCGACAACAGTGGCTCAAAGCCCTCAGGCCTTTGGATGCCAATTTCCGGATCATCCCAGGCAATGCACCCTTCACACTCAGGTGCGTAGTAATTGGTTGTCTTGTAGAGGAATTCCGCGGTATCGGTCAGGGTGAGGAAACCGTGCGCAAAACCCGCGGGAATCCACAGCTGCCGTTTGTTCTCGGCCGACAGAACTTCACCCACCCAGCGCCCGAAGGTCGGCGAGTCAGCACGAATGTCCACGGCCACATCGAACACCGCACCTTCAATAACGCGCACCAACTTGCCCTGCGCCTTGGGGTTCAGTTGATAGTGCAACCCTCTCAGGACGTTTTTGGTTGATCGGCTGTGGTTGTCTTGCAGGAACTCGATGTCGAGCCCTGTCGCCTTTTTGAAATGATCAGCGTTGAAACTTTCAAAAAAGAAACCCCTTTCGTCGCCGAACACCTTCGGTTCGAACAAAATAACTTCGGGAATTGCCAATTTAGTTGAATTCACGAGCGCTCCATTACTTTCTGTTTGGGTGGCGTTGACTGCTACCCGCTGGCATCGCGATTGTCGGCAACCACCACAGGGGAGACAGCACGGATGCTGAATGGCCCGTCGCGGCGTTCGCACGGCTGTCAATCGGTTTGGCATACCCAGCGGGTAGAATCCGAAAAAAAACCAAGGCCTTATCAGGGCCTTGGGTTCAACGCCTGATAGTTCAGGCGCCTGTGGCTCGCATCAATAAATAGTCTCGCGCAGCAAGCGCTGGAGATATTGACCGTAACCATTCTTCATCAACGGAACAGCCAGTTTTTCCAGCTGTGCAGCGTCGATCCAACCCTGGCGATAAGCGATCTCTTCAGGGCAGGCCACCTTGAGACCCTGGCGGTGCTCAAGTGTTGCAATGAAATGACTGGCTTCAAGCAATGAGTCATGAGTACCGGTATCGAGCCAGGCATAACCGCGGCCCATGATTTCTACCGACAGCTCACCTTGCTCCATGTAGACGCGATTGAGATCAGTGATCTCCAGCTCGCCACGCGGCGATGGCTTGATGCTTTTGGCGATGTCTACAACTTGCTGATCATAGAAGTACAGGCCGGTAACAGCGTAGTTTGACTTGGGCTGAGCCGGCTTTTCTTCAAGGCTGATGGCTTTGCCGTCACGATCAAACTCTACGACTCCATAACGCTCGGGGTCATTCACGTGATAGGCAAAAACGCTTGCGCCTTCCTGACGTACCGTTGCGCTGTGCAACAGTTCGTTGAAATGATGCCCATGGTAGATGTTATCGCCCAGCACCAACGCCGATGGGTCATTACCGATAAAATCTTCACCAATAATGAACGCTTGGGCCAAACCATCCGGAGAGGCTTGAACAGCATAAGAAATGTTCAAACCCCAGTTGCTGCCATCGCCCAGCAACTGTTCGAAACGCGGAGTATCCTGCGGTGTAGAAATGATCAGAATATCGCGAATACCCGCTAGCATCAGTGTCGTCAGCGGGTAGTAAATCATTGGCTTGTCATACACCGGCAACAGCTGCTTGGAGATAGCCAGTGTCGCTGGGTGAAGACGCGTGCCCGAGCCGCCGGCCAGGATGATCCCTTTACGTTTAAGCATGTTCATTTCTCTAGTGTTTCCATCAGCATCCGTGCCACACCGGATTGCCATTCTGGCAAGCACAATGAGAAGGCATTTTGCAGTTTTTGGGTGTTCAATCTGGAGTTGTTAGGACGTTTGGCGGGAGTAGGATAAGCCTCAGTCGCTATCGCGCCAACTTGCGCAGGAGCGACTTTAAGTTCCACGCCAGCTGCTTGGGCCTGTTCAAGCACAAAGCGCGCGTAACGGCACCATGTAGTCTCTCCTCCAGCCGCAAGATGATAAATCCCACCAAGTTCTGGTTGAAGCCTCATTGCACGAATGCTGTGCGCCGTCACATCAGCCAACAGATCAGCACCGGTCGGGGTGCCGAATTGATCGTCGATCACGTTCAGGCTGTCACGCTCCGTGGCCAGGCGCAGCATCGTCTTGGCGAAGTTATTACCTCGAGCTGCATAGACCCAACTGGTGCGGAAAATCAGGTGTGCGCAACCGCTGTCCTGAATCGCTTGCTCGCCTTGAAGCTTGGTAGTGCCGTAGACACTCAGCGGCCCCACTGAGTCGCTCTCCTGCCAAGGCGTATCACCATTGCCAGCGAACACATAGTCAGTGGAATAGTGCACCAACAAGGCATTGAGCTTGAGGGCCTCGGCTGCCAATACCGCGGGAGCTTCTGCGTTGACGCGCAGTGCCTGGGCGGGCTCACTTTCGGCCTTGTCGACGGCGGTGTAAGCCGCCGCGTTGACGATGACGTCAGGCGCAAACCGCTGCACGGTCGCCGCCAGGCCCTCAAGATCGTTCAGGTCACCACAGTAGTCCTGGCTTTTGGAATCCAGCGCCAGGACTTGGCCCAATGGCGCCAGGCTGCGCTGAAGTTCCCAGCCGACCTGACCATTTTTACCCAGCAGTAGAATCTTCATGCCGAACGCTCAGTGTAGTTTTTCTCAACCCATTCACGGTAAGCGCCGGACTGGATGTTGCTCACCCAGTCTTGATTATCCAGGTACCAATGAACGGTTTTGCGAATACCCGTCTCAAAGGTTTCCGCCGGTTTCCAGCCCAATTCGCGCTCAAGCTTGCGAGCGTCGATAGCGTAACGACGGTCGTGGCCAGGACGATCCGTCACGTACGCGATTTGTTCGTTGTACGGTTTGCCATCCGCGCGAGGGCGCAACTCATCAAGCAAGGCGCAAACGATGTGCACGATGTCGAGGTTAGGCTTTTCGTTCCAGCCGCCCACGTTATAGACCTCACCCACAGTACCGGCTTCCAGCACTCGGCGGATGGCGCTGCAGTGGTCTTTTACGTACAGCCAGTCACGAATTTGCTGGCCGTCGCCGTACACCGGCAGCGCTTTGCCAGCCAGTGCGTTGACGATCATCAGCGGAATCAGTTTTTCCGGGAAATGGTAAGGACCATAGTTGTTCGAGCAATTGGTCGTCAGCACCGGCAGACCATAGGTATGGTGATAGGCACGGACCAAATGGTCGCTCGCGGCCTTGCTCGCCGAGTAAGGGCTGTTTGGCTCGTACTGGTGAGTTTCGGTAAACGCCGGATCGTCCTTGGCCAGGGAGCCGTAGACTTCGTCAGTCGAAACATGCAGGAAGCGGAAGGATTGCTGGGCATCGGCATCCAGACCTTTCCAGTAGGTACGCACTGCTTCCAACAGACGGAAGGTACCAACGACGTTCGTCTCGATGAAGTCTTCCGGGCCATGAATGGAGCGGTCGACGTGCGACTCGGCAGCGAAGTTCAGGATCGCGCGCGGCTGGTGCTCTGCGAGCAAGCGCTGGACCAGTTGAGTATCGGCGATATCGCCCTGTACGAACACATGGCGCTTGTCACCCTCGATCGAGCTGAGGTTCTCCAGGTTGCCGGCATACGTCAGCTTATCCAGGTTAATGACCGGCTCATCTGTCTGAGCTACCCAGTCCAATACAAAGTTTGCACCGATAAAGCCCGCACCGCCGGTTACTAAGATAGTCATTGAGTCAGATCTTTTTCAGTAATGTTGCAAAAATTAGCCCGAGGTTCCCCATGAACGTCTGCCGATACAAACCGGCGGACCAGAACCCCAGCACTCGTCTAAATAACGTTTGACTGCGTGCACCTTTAAAGCGCGCAAGCGTCGTTCGATGTTCTTCACAAAGACGATGCTCCATAGCTTCGAGGGCACGAATGTTCTGTTCGTTCCACTCGTAAAAACGTCCTTGAAAGATCATCCGCAGCCGAACCAGGCGTGCTGCCCAGCTGGAGTTGCTGCCAATCAGATTTTCATCATGCTGGCGGTACTGCATTCTAGGTTTGGGATCGTAGCGTACGACGCCTCCCGCCCCCGTAACGAGTTGATACGCCCACCAATCATGGGACGGAACTACTACATCCGGGCCAGCCTCGATGAGGAGTTCACGAGCAGCCTGATTGAAAACCATAGTATTTCCGCCCGCGATGCTTTGAACGAGCGCATTCGAGAAGTGCGGAGGCAGAGAAAAAAGTGGTGAGAAACCGAGTGCAACCCCCGATTCACTGACCAACTGCGTGCGACCACAATAAAGCGCCGGTACATCCGAAGGCTGGCTCTGAAGCCACTCAACGGCTACCTGCAGCTTCTCATCATTCCAGATATCGTCCTGATCACACCAGGCAAAATAATCTGCCTGGATATCGGCACGACACGTAAGCGAGAGAAAATTGGCGACAAAGCCTTTTTGAGGGCCGGGTACCACTCTTAACCGGTCGCTACCCCAACGATTGCAGTACGCCTGAAAAATCCTGGATGCGCCATCTTTGGAGTCGTCATCGGAAATGACCAGGGACCAATTGCGATGACTCTGCCGTTCAATGGAGTCGAGCTGGTCCGCAAGGAAAGCTTCACCATTGTATGAGCACATCAATACCGCGACGTTTGCCAGGCAAACATCGTTCGGCAGAGCATTGGAAAGGCTACGCGATGCGAAAACAGACACAATATCCCTATGCGAACGTACGACATATCCTGCAGGGAGGTAGGATACAGGCCACAATAAGGTCGGAATTATTACAGTATTGGCCTGTAAGATCAATCTTACGCGTGACCAATGGTCGACCGCCTTACGTCCACCAAAGCGCTCTACCATGAGGCGTTGCACCTCTAACGTGCACTGTGCAATTTTTGCTTGATCAGCCGACAGCTTCAGTTCAAGGCCGACAACCGCAGCACGCTCAAGTTCCAACACCACCCCAACTTGTCAGACGGCTGATTGCAACCCATTGCACCACAAGCTCCAAACCTGCCCCACTCACAGCCGGTCAACGACACAACAGGCATAATGCGCGACACTTCAACCGTGAATACCGACTGATCTATATCAACGAACACTGAATAGCCAAAGTTGAGTACTGGATGACGAACCCGATCCACTTCATCATCCCGCTTACAACAAACCCTCGATCGTTCCTACAAACACTCACCGGCTCTGATTCAAAAAGAGCAATAGAACTACTTTGTCAATTGAAATATGAGCGGCGTTGAAACTGGAGCTGGAATGAATACCAAGACCCTCGCGATTATCGGCGCAGGCTTCTGCGGCTCGACGCTGGCCGTGCACCTGTTGCGCCACCCGCCGGTTGCTGCGATGAAAATCCTGTTGATCAGCCGGCCGGGCAGCATGGCTCGGGGTGTCGCATACAGCACTCAGGCCCGTGCGCATGTGCTCAATGTGCCGGCAGGCCGGATGAATGCGCTGGCCGGTGAAGACGATAGCTTTTATGACTACGTAAAACGCAGCCATCCCGACGCCACTCCTGCGCTCTTCGCAGAGCGGCGCCTTTACGGTGATTACCTGCAGGCGCTGCTGCAACAGGCATCCGACAACGCGGCGCCCGGCTGCCAATTGCAGGAAGTGATTGGGGAAGTGGTCAAGATAATCCCTCAGCCAAACGCTCAGGGTGGCCTGCTGTTGATGGATAACGGCGAACATCTGCAGGCCGACGCCATCGTTTTGAGCATTGGCAGTTGTGCACGCCAAGCGCCTTCCATTGCTCCCGAATATCGACCGTTCTATGAAAGCCCAGGCTATGTACACG
>NZ_VBVZ01000619.1 GCF_005863185.1 Pseudomonas edaphica | reverse complement strand
GCGCAGCCCAGCGGGAGCAAGCTCCCTCGCCACAGGTAGAGTGTCAGCCGGCCAAACGATAGAATCATCCAATGCGGTCAGATTTTTGACCCGGCTTATCAGCGAATGGGAAAACGGCACCCTGCGGTTTGACAAACCTGGTGAGTGCCTATTAGGCGTGTTTCGTCACGACCTGTTGATTGCGATCGGAGGTGTTTCACGTGATCCGTACTCCAATCCAGACACCGGCCGGTTACGCCGCGTATACGTTGCCCCCTCAATGCGCAGACACAACGTTGGCAAGGCGCTGGTGCAACGGTTATTGGAACACGCAGCGGCACATTTTCAACAGGTGCACCTGACCACCGATACACCAGAAGCCGCAGCGTTTTATCTGCGCTGCGGCTTTCATCAGATAACCAATGGCACAGCAACCCACGCGAAATCGCTTGTGCCGGGCGTCACCGGACCTTGAGCCTTACATCAACGGAATCGAGTAATTCACAAATACCCGGTTCTGGTCCTGGTCCCGCGCGACTTCGCTGCGCGACACGCCATTGCGCCAGCCGAACCCGACGTTCTTGAACGGGCCGCTTTGCACCACGTAGTCCAGGGAGATATCCCGTTCCCATTCGCTGGCGTTGTTGCCGCTGGCGGTGAGGATGTGGTCGCCCTTCAAGTACATCACCGACGCTTTCAGGCCGGGCACGCCGAGCGCGACGAAGTCGTAGGCGTATTGGGCAAAGGCCGTGCGTTCACCGGCCTGGATAAACGTTTGCACGGTACGATCGGTGTAGAGGTACAGGCTGGAGCCGCCCTCCCCTTTATTCACCAGCCCGCCCTGGTTGAGTTGGGCGAAGTTGCTGTCGTCCGAGACTTGCTGATAACCGGCGGTAATGGCGTGCGGGCCGAGCGAATAGATGAACGCGGCGCTCCAGGTGTTGTTGTCGATCTCCCCCGTGCCGTTCTTGGTATAGCCGCTGAACTTATAGCCTTCTGCACGGCCGGCGGCGCTGCTGTTTTTGCCGTCGGAGGTGGTCTTGAAATAACGCAGATCGGTTTTCAGTGAGCCGTAGTCACCCAACGGCAACACATGGATCAGCCCGGCAAAGTGTTGTTGGTAATAGTCTTCAAGGTTGGCGTAGTAGTACTGCACCAGCAGGTCCTTGTTTACTTGATAGTCAGCACCGGCGTAGTTGAATTTATTGCTTTCCTGGGTGCCGCCTGCCGCTGCCAGGCCACTGCGGTCGCTGGACCCGCGGCCGGTGGTGTGTTGCAGTTGGCCGCCAATCAAGGTCAGGTTGTCGATGTCTTTACTGGTGATCTGCCCACCTTCGAAAGACTGTGGCAACAGACGGCCATCGTTGCTCACCAGAATCGGCAGGTTTGGGCGCAGGTAGCCGTAGCGCAGCTCGCTCTTGGCGAAACGCGCCTTGGCGGTCGCACCGCCACGGGCCCAGCTGTCGGCGGCTTTGCCGTCATCGTTGGGGATCATCGAGCTGCCGACATGGCGGCCGGCACCACTGTCGAGGGTCAGGCCGAGCATGCCGATAGCATCCAGGCCAAAGCCTACGGTGCCGTCGGTAAAGCCCGACTGGTAGTTGAGAATAAAGGCCTGGCCCCACTCTTCGGTCTTCGACGGCGCGGCGGTGCCGTCGCGGTTATCGTTGTTGAAATAGAAGTTACGCATGTTCAGGTTGGCTTTGCTGTCGTTCAGAAAGTCAGCCGAGGCCAAGGGGCTCAGGGCAATGCCCAAGCCGCCGGTCAATACGCTTAAAACATTCAAAGTGGCTTTCATCAAGGCGAACTCCGGCGCGGAATCCAAGTTCCGGGCGCAAAAAAGGGCAGCAGGATGCACGCGACCAAACGTGAGTGGGTCGCTGCGTTAACTAACGTTCAATTACCTGATTGTAAGGAAGTGGACCTCCGTGAAACCTCAGTCAATCAATCCATGGGCGTCATAAAACGGATAGGGCCCCGGGTAGTCCCCGAACACACCGTTGTGGCTGATCAACCCGTGCTGTTCATCCCAGCGATGCAACAGGTAACCCGCCGGCTCCAGGTTGAAATGCGCGGGCGCGGCGTCTTGCAGGTCGAGTACGATCTGGTGGGAGGTGCCGGGGCAGACACAACTCAGGCTGCCGCCAAAACGCCGCTGCATCGGGCGGTGCAAATGGCCGCACAACAGACGCTCCACTTGTGGGTGGCGGGCGACGACCTTTTCCAGCGCAGCCGCGTTGATAAAAGGTTCACGGTCCATATGACCGATGCCGCTGATAAACGGCGGGTGATGCAGGATCAGCAGGGTCGGTACATGCGGGCGCAACGCCAATTGCGCGTCCAGCCACTGCAACTGGCTTTCCAGCAACTGCCCGCCATGGCCACCGGGGATGGTCGAATCGAGGCCGATCAAGCGCAACGGGTGCTCATCCACAACCCAGTCCAGCGGGCCATCCGCCGACGTCGGCAAATAGCGGTGATCGCCGAATGCATCCAGCAACGGCCCACGCGTGTCATGGTTGCCCGGCACCACATAGCAAGGCATGTGCAGGCGCGACAGCTCCGGGTGCAGCACGGCGTATTCATCGGCGCGACCAAAATCCACCAGGTCGCCGCTGACCACCACGATGTCGGGCCGTGGGTCACTGGCATTCAGATGGTCGACGGCACGGCGCAGTGCGCCCAGCGTGTCGACCACGCCATAGGTGAGGCGATTACCGGCTTTCAGGTGCAGGTCGCTGATCTGGGCAACAACAAACGGACGGTTCACAGTAAATTCTCAAGCATTGAGGGTAAATAACTTGTGTGGCGCAATCGCCAGGGCAATCGGTGCGCCGACGCTGTGCAATAGGTTGTCGCTGCTGTCCACCAGCAGCGGTTGGGCGCCACCGACATCCACCAGCAGACGGCTTTGTGCACCCTGGAAGAATTGCGCCACAAGATGGCCGTGCACGTGCCCTTCGTCTTCCATCACCCGCAAGTGTTCGGGCCGGCAATAGACGGTGCTCGGCGAGTCAGCCCTGTGCCACGGCAACTCGCCGCCGCAGACTTTCAGGCCGTGGGCGGTGCGATCAAGCACCACAAAGGCATTGAGGTTGCCGACAAAGCCTGCGACGAACGCATTGGCCGGTTGCTGGTAGATCTCCCGCGGGCTGGCCAGTTGCGCAACACGGCCCTGCTCCATGACCAGGATGCGATCGCCCAGGGCCATGGCTTCGCCTTGGTCGTGGGTGACAAATACCGAGGTGATGCCCAACCCACGCAACAGCTCATCCAACTCACTGCGCAAACGCTCGCGTAATTGCGCATCCAGGGCTGCCAACGGCTCGTCCAGCAACAGCACTTTGGGGCGCGGCGCCAAGGCTCGCGCCAGGGCCACGCGTTGGCGCTGGCCCCCGGACAATTCGTGGATGCTGCGTTTGCCGTGGTTCTGCAAACCCACCAGTTCCAGCAGTTCTTCACAACGCTTGTTGCGCGCAACGGGCGACAGGCCGCGAATCTTCAAGCCATAGACGATGTTCCCGGCCACATCCAGGTTGGGAAACAGCGCGTAATTCTGGAACACCATGCCCACATCGCGGCGCTCGATCGGCAGGCGGGTGACGTCCTGGCCGCCGAAAAACACCTGCCCCACGTCCG
>NZ_VBVZ01000618.1 GCF_005863185.1 Pseudomonas edaphica | reverse complement strand
CGTTGCATGGCGAAATCCGGATCCAATATGCGCAGATCCTAGACCGCAATCGACGGCAGGGCCAGCCCGGTCAACGACTGCGCGCTGCTGGCTTGCTCGGCCACCAGCCAATCGACAAAGCGCTCGACCAATTGCCCCCGGCGTTTGCGCTGGGGCTGCACCACGTAATAACCGAAGCGCGAGATCACCGTGTCATTGATCGGCCGGCACAGCCAGTTCTGTTCCAGCAGGTTATCCACCAAGTGCCGCCAACCGATGGCCACGCCCTGCCCGGCAATCGCCGCCTGGATCAGCAGGGTGTAATTGTCGAAGCGCAATTGCCCAGGCGTGGGCGCCGTGGTGATGCCTAACTCACGAAACACGCCGCTCCAGTCGAACCACTGGCTGTTGTTTTCCTGGCGCAGGTGCAGCAGCGGGTAATCGTGCAGATTTTGCACCGTCAGTGGCGTGGATTGAGCCTTGAGCCACTGCGGGCTGCACACCGGAAACACTTCCTCGTTGAACAGCCACAAGCTCTCGCCCTGCTTGAAACGACCATCGCCAAACAACACCGCCACGTCGATATCGCTGCGCAAAGTCGCGTGGTTGCGTTCGCTGGTCACCAGGCTCACATCCACCTGCGGGTTGGCCTGGTGAAAGCGATGCAGGCGCGGCATCAACCAGTAGGCGGCGAAAGCGAAGTCGGTGGCCACTTGCAGCACTTCGTGCTGGTCCTGCTGGGTGATCGTGCTGAGGCCTTGGTTGATGGCCTGCAAACCGCCTTGCACCTGTTCAAACAACAGCGCGCCCGCATCCGTCAGTTCGATGCCTCGGTAGATGCGATCGAACAGGCGGATCGCCAGTTGCTCTTCAAGGCGCTTGATCTGCTGGCTGATGGCCGGCTGCGTAGTGCCCAACTCCATCGCGGCGGCGGTAAAGCTGCGATGGCGCGCCGCGGCTTCAAAGGCACGCAGCAGGTCGAGGGACAGATCACCGAGGGCTTCATACATAAGCTGTGCTTATCCTAGACATTGCTTTCCATGGGCTTTACCCCATTTTCCATGGGCTGCATGCTCATTCGCATAAACACCGCCTATGGAATGCCGATAGATCATGAAGCGCAAGAACATTCTTTTCATCATGGCCGATCAAATGGCCGCGCCGATGCTGCCGTTCTACGGACCTTCCCCGATCAAGTTGCCGAACCTGAGCCGCCTGGCTGCACAGGGCGTGGTGTTTGACGCCGCCTACTGCAATAGCCCGCTGTGCGCGCCTTCGCGTTTCACCCTGGTCAGCGGCCAGTTGCCGAGCAAGATTGGCGCCTACGACAACGCCGCCGATTTCCCCGCCGATGTACCCACTTATGCCCACTACCTGCGCCGCCTCGGTTACCGCACGGCACTGTCGGGCAAGATGCATTTCTGCGGGCCAGATCAGTTGCACGGCTATGAAGAACGCCTGACCAGCGACATCTACCCAGCCGACTATGGCTGGGCGGTGAACTGGGATGAACCAGACGTGCGTCCCACCTGGTACCACAACATGTCGTCGGTGCTGCAAGCCGGGCCGTGCGTGCGCACCAATCAGCTGGATTTCGACGAAGAGGTGGTGTTCAAAGCCCAGCAGTATCTGTTTGACCATATCCGTGAAGACGGCAACCAGCCGTTCTGCCTCACCGTGTCGATGACGCACCCACACGACCCGTACACCATTCCCAAGCCGTTCTGGGACCTGTACGACGACAACGACATCCCAATGCCGGCAACCCCCGCGCAAGGCGATCTCGACCCGCACTCCCAGCGCCTGCTCAAGGTTTACGACCTGTGGGACAAGCCGCTGCCTGTGGACAAGATCCGCGATGCGCGCCGCGCGTATTTCGGCGCGTGCAGCTATATCGACAGCAACGTCGGCAAACTCCTGCAAACCCTGGAAGACACCGGCCTGGCCGACGACACGATCATCATCTTCTCCGGCGACCACGGCGACATGCTTGGCGAGCGTGGCCTCTGGTACAAAATGCACTGGTTTGAAATGGCCGCCCGCGTACCGCTGCTGGTGAGTGCGCCAGGCCAGTTTGCGGCGGGCCGCGTGAGCAACGCCGTATCCACCGCCGACCTGCTGCCCACCCTGGTGGAACTGGCCGGCGGCGAGTTGGACCCGCGCCTGGCGCTGGACGGCCGCTCGCTGGTCCCGCACCTGCAAGGGCAGGGCGGGCACGACGAAGTGTTTGGCGAATACATGGCCGAAGGCACCATCAGCCCACTGATGATGATTCGGCGCGGCGCCTACAAATTCATCTACAGCGAAGACGACCCTTGTCTACTGTTCGATGTACACAACGACCCGCATGAACGGGAAGACCTCAGCCAGTCACCGGAACACCGGCCACTGTTCGAGGCGTTTTTGAATGAGGCGCGGGCCAAATGGGACATCCCGGCGATCCACCAGCAGGTGCTCGCCAGCCAACGCCGTCGCCGCCTGGTGTTCGAGGCACTGACCCAAGGCAAGCTGAAGAGCTGGGATCACCAGCCACTGGTGGACGCCAGTCAGCAATACATGCGCAACCATATCGACCTCGACGACCTGGAGCGCAAAGCACGTTATCCACAACCCTGCCAAAACCAATAAATAGACAGAGGGAAGGCCATGCAAAAGTTGACCGTGGTACTGAGTATGTTGGTGCTGGGCAGCGCCAATGTGTACGCAGACGCTAGCTGCGAAACGGTAAAAATGGCCGATCCAGGCTGGAGCGATATCGCCGCCACCAATGCCATCACCGGTTTCCTGTTGAACGGCATGGGCTACAAGGCCAAGGTCGACACCCTGGCGGTGCCGATCACGTTTGGCGGGCTCAAGGATGGCCAGGTGGATGTGTTCCTGGGCAACTGGATGCCGGCGCAGCAGGGTTTCTACGACAAGTTCGTGGCCAATGGCGATGTGGTGCAACTGGCGAAAAACCTCGACGGCACCGAGTTCACCCTCGCCGTGCCGGACTATGTATGGGACGCCGGTGTGCATGATTTTGCCGACCTGAACAAATTTGCCGACAAGTTCGACAAGAAGATCTACGGCATTGGCTCCGGCGCGCCGGCGAACATCTCGCTGCAGGAGATCATCAAGAAGAATGACTTCGACCTGGGCCAGTGGAAGCTGATCGAGTCGAGCGAGCAGGCGATGCTGGCCGAAGTGTCGCGGGCGGTGAAAAAGCAGAAGTTCGTGACCTTCCTCGGGTGGACGCCGCACCCGATGAACGTGCAGTTGAAAATGCATTACCTCAAGGGCGGAGAGAAGTACTTTGGTGACACCGGCAGCGTGTATACCTTGACCCGTAAGGGTTACGCCCAGGCCTGCCCGAATGTTGGGAAACTGCTGACCAACCTGAGTTTTACCCAGGAGATGGAGAACAGCATCATGGCCCAGGTGGCCAACAATAAAGTCAGCAATGCCGACGCGGCAAAAGCGTGGATCAAAGCCAACCCGGCGGTACTGGACACATGGCTGGATGGCGTAAAAACCCTCGACGGTAAAGACGCACTGTCTGCCGTAAAAGCCAAACTCTAAGGGCCGCCGCGCATCCCTGTGGGAGCTGGCTTGCCTGCGATACAGACAACTCGGTCTGCCAGACAGACCGAGTTGTCT
>NZ_VBVZ01000617.1 GCF_005863185.1 Pseudomonas edaphica | reverse complement strand
CACGCAACCACTTGAAAGATCAATACTCGATGCTCTTTCCAATAATCGCGCTCCACGATTGAACTACCGAGCCAACGATTAGTCATTCCTTCAATCTCATCAGGAGGAATGCTGATCAAAACTTTCTCCAGAATTGAATGCAGCTCCATTTCGCCATGATGTGTACCCAACGAAAGTTGCGCCAATGACGACCCAACCGCCCCGATGATTCGTATTTGATCTTTATAATAATTTGAAATCAGATACTGGGTGTTTATCATCGGGCTGATGACGCCATCGGCGTCGCCAGAAGCCAGTAGCGCCAACGATTGCGCAGCGTTCGCCGATGGCACAAAAATAACGCCGGGGTAGAAGTTGGTAACATAGTCAAGCATCCGGCTGTTAGTGACGACCGCCAATCGTTTACCCACCATATCGTTGAGACTATTGGGTGCCCCTGCACCCAAGCGGCTACTGAATACATAAGGACTGGTCCAATAGGGTCGAGTGAAATTCAACTTGCGGTGCGCCGTATGAAAGGTCGAGACGATATCCGCGTCCCCCCGCTGTACCATGTCAATCAGCTCTTCATTTGATTTGCCGAGTACAACGTCAAATGTCAACGGAATGCGACTGCTGATTTTCTCTAGAATGTCCGCACTGATACCGCGAAACTGTTTCGCACTGTCAAGAAATGCGATAGGTGGATTGGCGTCCATCACGGCGACCTTGACCTTTGAATGGGTAGCCAGCCACTGCTCCTCTTCCGGGCTGAAACGGATGGGTTGCATACCTAGCGCATCAGAAGGCACAGCGCTCCAGCGCCGTATGATCGCCATTTTTTCCTGAAGGGAAACAGCATCTAACGCCCGATTTATAAATGCCAAAAACTGCGTCTCTTTCTGACGCGCGACAAATCCGACACTGTACTTCTTGGCGATGGCAATGTCAGAAGAATGCAAGCCAGTAAAATGATTCCTCTTAATTAAGTAATTAGCCTCGATGTACCCACCTACATAAACATCCGCTTGACCAAACGCGACCGCATTCATTGCTTTATCTGCTGAAGGAAAAATAGTGAGCGCTGCCTCCGGATAGCGTTCAGCGACCTCAGCGGAAGTCAGGTAATGCTCGTACATCGCCAACCGCTGCCCTTTTAAGTGCTCAGGCATTGGCTGTTTAATATCTCTACGCGTTACCAACACCGGCTGATCACTCGCGTAGACCTCTGAAAAGCGAAGTTGAGGGTCCCTTGACTTACCCTCCTCGCCTGCGACCATTAAATCAATCTCCCCTCGTTTCAATGCGTCAATTGTTTCATGTTCGTCACGGTAACGACGTACATGAATTTTCACATGTAACAAATCAGCCAGCAGTTCGGCGTAATCCGCAGTTATTCCTTCATAGTCGTTTTTACTGGACAACAGCTCAAACGGCGCTGGCCTCTCCATCGAAGTGCCAAGCGTAAACGAACCTTTAGCGTGCAACCATTTCTGATCAGCCTCACTCAATTTAAGTGTGTCCGAAGCATGCGAACGTCCCAGCAACTTCAACCCATCGGCAGGGGCTGCCGCGTGGTCAGCATGCACTGAAGAACTGCATACCAGTATCAGGCACCACAGAAGGAACCTCATTTAAATCAGCTTATTACGCTTGGCAAACTCGGCCAAGTAAATCAGCGACTTTACATTCAGCTTCTCTATTAACCGGTTTTTATAATTACTCACCGTTTTGTTACTCAGCAACATGGCATTGCCGATCTCTTTGTTACTGAAGCCTCGCGCAAGTTGTTGCAGCACTGCTAATTCACGATTTGAAAGCTTTTGCACTAACTCCTGCTCGGAGCTGGTTGCATCGATTTGACGTACCGAGCTGCTGGACAATATTGGAAAATGAGTATAACCACTCATCAGCGCTTTTATCGCCCGACTCAGCTCTTTCAAATCATCGGATTTCGAGACATAGCCATGTGCCCCCGCACTCATACAGCGCTGGGCATAAAAAGCTGGCTCTAGACTCGTTAAAACAAGAATTTTACTGTTCAACTCAAGCTTCGTTACACGGTCAATCACACCCAACCCATCAAGTAGGGGCATGGAAATATCCAACAAGATCAATTGAGGCTCATGTGTGCGTGCCAAGTGAAGGGCCTCCACACCATTTCCCGCTTCGGCGACCACCTCAAGGCCTGCGCTTGCTAAAACCATTTTTACGGAAGCCCGAATAAACGGATGATCATCCACCACCAACGCTTTTAACATATGACCCCTGCTTAAGAGATAAATTGGTTATAAGCAACGTAATGTCCGTCGGATTGCTGCTTAAAAATAGCTCAAATTGGCAAAACTGTTTTTTTGACGTCATTTTCTCGATTCAAACCTGCTTTCTCATCAGCCTGGACGACGGACTCCCTCATGAACGATCGGCCCAATGCAAACGGTGCGAAGGGCAAGCAAGCCTGGGGCATCGGCCTGAGCCAAACAACCCTATTACGCCTTGTTACGCGTTTAAAAACAGGATTTTCAACTATCAGGCCGCAGACTAGACACATCGATATAAAAAATACGGTGATTATACTTAATTATAGTTAATCCATTAGTTTGTACTAAGTTGTACGATTATTAACTGAATATCTCAGTGCAACCCCTATCACCTCTTTCATAAGATTGGCGGCGTTTTTTTTCATGCCTGGCACCGAAGAACTCGACGGTTTATTTTTTATTTCTGCCCTGATAACCGCGTCCGTAACGGGGCGCGCTGTTTTTCAGGCCCACTTTAAGGAGGTGAGGCTAAGTAAGCGTTTTTTCGGATATTCGACCCACCAGGTACCTGCCCGCGCGCCACAATCGTCACAACCGCCAAATTCAGTACGCGAAGGATCGTGGTGAATTTTCCCACAGCCAACCTCATTCGTCGTTGTTACATTCCGAATGTCAACTACGATTAACGGAGCCGAGGCGCCTTAAAACTAATCCCCCCCACTCCTGTGGGTGGCGGATGAGTGCGTCCGCTCCAACCTAATAGCGAAGAGGTTTGTAATGCCAAATGTTCTGGTCATTAATAAAAAAACTGGCGCACAAGCCTCGGCTGCCGGCCCAACAATCGCGCTTGATTCTGCCTCAACGGTGGTGATTTCCACTACGCGAGGTGCCATCAAACAGATGACCCGCGACGGTAAATCATTGGTCATTGAGTTTCTCGGGGGGGAAAAACTGGTCATCCAGCATTACTTCGATGACCCCGATGGACAGAAAAGCGCTCTTGTCATAGATGATGCAGGACACCTGACAGAAGTGGTCATCGGTGAGTCATCCGGCCTGGGAAATTCGCTGGCCCTGCAATATGAACCTTTTGAACATGCCGCTACCGAGGCCGCGAACAACACCTCGGCACTAGGGAAGCTTGGCGCCGCGTTCAGCGATTTGTCGACGTTGGGCAAGAGTGCAGTCCTGGCGGGGGCAGGTTTAGGCATTTATGCACTGACGCAAGCAGGCGGCAGCGGTGGCGGCGGTTCCCATAACCGGGGAGGTGTGAGTCCTGGCGGCGTTGATACGACGGCGCCTGATGCACCGCAACTCAAGGTAGGGACCAAGGCCAACGGCACCATGAGCGTTACCGGTACTGCCGAGCCAGGTAGCC
>NZ_VBVZ01000616.1 GCF_005863185.1 Pseudomonas edaphica | reverse complement strand
AGTCCGATGAGTCGCTGTTCGACGCCAACATCGCCACCTTCGAAGAAGATGGCGGCGCCTACAACCAGGCGGACGCGGCAGGCTTCATCAAGCTGAACGCGTTGCGTATGCGCATCGCCGCCAACAAGGGTCGCAAGCTGTTCTGAGTGCGACCCTTGTTGTAAAAATGGCCCCTAGTCCAAGGGGCCATTTTTTTTGCCTGCATATAAAGACGGGCGCATTTAAAAGCAAGCTGATGTTTAAACGCGGTCTGACTGTTTAAGGTTTGTTGAATGTTGAAGTTGAATTCGGCCGTTTCAGCGATGGCGTGTTTATTTCTGTACGGTTGAATGAATTTTTTACACCTGCACAGGAACTATGTCTTACGGAAAATTCACTACCTAAGTACAGCGAGTATGTAGGGCGCTGAAACTTCTGTAGGAAATAGGGATGTAAACAGGTATGTTGAATGGAACTAAATCAGTTGATTTCTTTTCAGCTGCTCACTGGCCTAGCTGCCATAAGCAAGGGGTATTTCCTGAAAGTCATGTGCGGTACATTTACCTCGTACCCATTCTGCGGCGTATATTTCACTCGAAATATGTATGGCCCCGGAAAGTTCTGAAGGGTTGCATAAAATTCCCTGCACCTGAGTTTGTGTTTTTTTGTAGGTTAATTCCTATATCGTTGTGGGTTGGGTCTCTGCTTGCTGTTGCTTGGGGGGGAGCGCTATGCCAACTAGGAAACGACTAGGCTATTGTGCTTGCTCTAAATAATTCGAACAGCGAAATTGGACTTTCTCATGAATAAAGTGCTGATCGTGGATGATCATCCCGTCATTCGACTTGCTGTGCGCATGCTAATGGAACGTCATGGTTATGAAGTCGTTGCCGAGACTGATAACGGCGTCGATGCGCTGCAACTTGCACGGGAACATATGCCGGACATTGTCATACTGGATATCGGGATACCCAAGCTCGATGGCCTGGAAGTTATCTGTCGGCTGGCGTCTACCAAGCAGGCTACACCCGTCAAGGTGCTGGTGCTGACGTCTCAGGCACCCGGCCATTTCTCCATGCGCTGCATGCAGGCGGGGGCGGCGGGCTACGTATGCAAGCAGCAGGACCTGACCGAGCTGCTGAGCGCCATCAAGGCTGTACTTTCCGGCTACAGCTATTTCCCCAACCAGGCGCTCAACTCGGTACGCTCGACCATGGGCAATGCCAGCGAGGCGGACATGGTTGAACGCTTGTCGGGTCGCGAGATGATGGTGTTGCAGCAACTGGCCAGAGGCAAAACCAACAAGGAAATTGCCGATGGCATGTTCCTGAGCAACAAAACCGTCAGCACCTACAAGACCCGCCTGTTACTCAAGCTCAATGCACGCTCCCTTGTGGACCTGATCGAGCTGGCCCAGCGCAACGGCCTCGTGTAGACGCGGTGCGGTTTTGCACCAAAACCCGAAAACCCGGCAAAAAAAAAGCCTCCGTCAGGGAGGCTTCCGGCCGTCAGCGCATCGATCAGAGGTCGAAGTCGTAATCGGCCAGTTGTTTTTGCAAGCGTCGCTCTTCCAACAGGTTGTCGATAGTGCGGCGTTTGCTCAAATTGGTCTTGGCCACCTCTGCCACAGGGGCGTCCCCTTCGTCTTCCGCCACATCAACGAGATCGTCTTCTACATCCAGTTGTTCTTTGCCAGTGCTCATAAGGTTAACTCCAGGCTAAGACTGCCGTTGGCGCTCCTTATAACGATAATCCACGAACGGGTAAAAAAGATTTTTTCAATCGACTGATCGAGAAAACCAATGAACCCTCAATCGTCCGAGGTTTTGTCCTTGTACTCGCACAGGTCTTCGATGCGGCAACTCCCGCAGCGAGGCTTGCGGGCCTGGCACACATAGCGCCCGTGCAGGATCAGCCAGTGGTGGGAGTCGAGCAGATAGGGCTTGGGCACAAACTTCATCAACTGCTTTTCTACCTCGACCACATTTTTGCCACGCGCGATGCCGGTTCGGTTGCTGACGCGGAAAATATGCGTGTCCACTGCCATGGTCAGTTGCCGGAACGCGGTATTGAGTACCACGTTCGCAGTTTTGCGGCCTACGCCGGGAAGGGCTTCCAGGGCTTCGCGGGTTTGTGGCACTTCACTGCCGTGCAGCTCAACCAACAAGCGGCAGGTATCAATGACATTCTTGGCCTTGCTGTTGTACAGGCCGATCGTCTTGATGTACTCCGACAAACCCTCCACACCCAAGGCATAAATGGCCGCTGGCGTATTGGCCACTGGGTACAGCTTGGCCGTAGCCTTGTTGACGCCCACGTCCGTGGATTGTGCTGACAGGATCACCGCAATCAGCAACTCGAACGGCGACGAGTAGGCCAGCTCGGTCTTGGGTTCCGGATTGTCTTCATGAAACCTGCGGAAAATTTCCAGGCGTTTTGCGGCGTTCATGGGGCAGGTGGTTCCTTGCAGGCGATCAGCGCGATTGTAGTAATACACACAGCAGGGTTTAGCGCGGGTTTAAACGCTGTCATGAGTATCCACTTGGCGTTGTGCGTCATCGACTTTGCTTTGCGCCTCGGCCAGTTGCTGTGGAGTGGCGTTTAGATCCTGGGCTTTCTTTAATGCTGCGCGGTGCATGGCCAGCTGGATTTTAGCGCGCTTGAGATCGGCGCTGTTACTCGGTGCCGTTGCTGGCGTCGGTGTGCTCTGTACTTCCAGTGCGGCCAGCGCCTGCTCCGCTGCTTCGAACTGCTGTTGCAGCACGATCAACTGCGACTGCTGCTCAAAGGTCGGTGGATGTCCAAATGCCTTGAGTGATTTATGCAGTTGGGCGCGACTCATGGCAACGGTGATCTTGGCTTTCTTGACCGCTGTATCCCGGGCCGCCTGAGCGTCATCGGCTTGCACAGGGGCAACCGGCGGGGCCAAACGTTTAGCCCGCGCCAGGCGCTCGGCGAGTTTATGCGCTTCCTCGCGTTGCAGCCGCGCATTGCGTTGCTCAAAGCGCCGCCGCGCGCGGTCGCGCTTGAGGCCGCGCTCATGGCGTTGCCCATCATCGGCCGCCAGGCCGCCGACAATCGCCAGCACAGTGGTCGCTGGACGCATTTCAATGCAATCCACAGGGCAGGGCGCAACACACAGGTCGCAGCCGGTGCATTCATCCATGATCACGGTGTGCATCAACTTGGCGGCGCCGACAATCGCATCCACCGGGCACGCCTGGATGCACTTGGTGCAGCCGATGCATTCGGCTTCGCGGATGTAGGCGACCTGGGCCGGGGCTTCGCCGCGACTGGTGTCCAGTTCCAACACCGGCACGCGCAACAGCTGGGCCAGGCCGGCAATGGTTTCCTGCCCTCCGGGCGGGCACTTGTTGATTGCCTCACCCAACGCGATGCCCTCGGCGTAAGGCTTGCAACCCGGATGCCCGCATTTGCCGCATTGGGTCTGCGGCAGCAGCGCGTCGATACGTTGAATCAAGTTCATGGGGTGATCATTGGTATGCCGGTTGAACAAACAGGGCCTGTAGTTAGTGGCGAGCGCGCTTTCTGTGGCGAGCGGGCTTGCCCCGCGTTGGGGCGCGGAGCGGCCCTTGGTACAGGCACTCGGTTTAACAGGCCAAATGCGGCGACTTTATTG
>NZ_VBVZ01000615.1 GCF_005863185.1 Pseudomonas edaphica | reverse complement strand
TTCCAAAGTTGAAATGCATTCCCCTGTGGGAGCTGGCTTGCCTGCGATGCTTTTAGCGATTCAAAAACCGCTGCAAAAACTCGATGTGCTGCCGATGCGCAGTCTCCTGCACCACTGGCGCCAGCCTCACCTTCTCCCCCGGCAAACACTGCGCCAGCCGCGCCAATGCCAACGGCGTCAGTGCGCCCAAACGCGGATAGCCGCCAATGGTCTGCCGATCATTGAGCAGCACAATCGGCTGCCCATCCGGCGGCACCTGGATCGCGCCCAACGGGATGCCTTCAGAGATCAACGACGGCCCCTGGTACTGCAACGGCGTGCCCAGCAGGCGCATGCCCATGCGGTCGGCGCGGCTGTCCAGCGACCAGTCAGTATTGAATGCATCGAACAGGCTCTGCCCACTGAACTGGCCGATCTGCGCGCCGACAATCACGTCCAGCGGCGCTTTTGCCGGCAGATCAGGCGTGCTCAGCACTTTCATCGCGCCGCCCGTACCGGAATAAACCAACCGCCCGCCTTCGGCCAAGGCCTTGCCGAAACCGTCCAGCCCACCCAATGCCTCACGTACCACCGTGGAACAACTGCCTAGCACAGCCGGCGCATCAAACCCGCCGGGCGCCGCCAGGTAAGCCCGCGCACCACTGAATGGCTGGGTAAAGCGCAGACGCTGGCCCTTTTGCAGGATAAAACTGCGCCCAGGGCTGATGGCGCGTTCGTCGATATAGGCGCCCAAATCCGCCCCGGCCAATGCCAGCAAACAATAGTCTTCGGCCTGCACGGTAAACCCGCCCAAGGTGATTTCCACCACCGGTGCATCCAGCGCATTGCCCAGCAGCCAATTGGCCCAGGACATCGACACCCAATCCAGCGCCCCGCCCTGGGTCACGCCCAGGTGGCGCACGCCAAAGCGTCCGGCGTCCTGCAACAGGCACAGCGGCGTGCTGGCCTCGATCAACAAGCGGCTCATGCCTGCGCCTCCAACGGCGTGTCATCGCCACCCAAATGGATGAATTCGGCGTGGCCGACCGCTTCGAAACGTACGGTATCGCCCGGCTGCATCAGGCTGTAGCCGTCACGCTCGCGGTCGAACAGTTTGGTCGGGGTGCGGCCGATCAGGTTCCAGCCGCCCGGCGACACCACCGGGTAGGCGGCGGTTTGCCGCTCGGCAATGCCGACACTGCCGGCCGCCACGCGTTTACGCGGCGTGTTGAGCCGTGGTGTGGCGAGGATTTCGTCGACCAAGCCCATAAAGGCAAAACCGGGCGCGAAGCCGAGGGCAAAGACTTGGTATTCGTGGGCACTGTGGCGATGGATCACCTGCTCGATCGACAAGCCGCTGCGCTGGCTGAGCAACGTCAGTTCCGGGCCGACACTCAGGTCGTACCACACCGGCAACACGTGGCACTGGCCGCTGCCCTGCGCCTGGGGTTGCAAGTCGGTCAGCGCACGGTCGATCAGCTCCCGCGCCTGGGCCGGGCTTAACGCTGTGAGGTCGTAATGCACCATCAAGGTCGTGTAGGACGGCACCAGATCCACCAGCGCGTCACCAAAACTTTCACGCAGACGTTGGGTGGCGGCGAGCATCCACGGCATGTTGGCTTCAGCAATCACCTCAAACAGACGCACCATCAAGCAGTCGATGGCCACCACTTCAATGCGTGGCTTCATGCTGGTTTCAACGCCTCGCGGATGCGCTGCACAGCGGCGATCGAGCTGGCGTTGTCGCCGTGTACGCACAGGGTGTTGGCCTGCAACACCAGGGCGCTGCCGTCGCTGGCCGTCAGGGCTTGCCCACGGGAAATGGTCAGGGCTTGCTGCACGATGGTGTCGGCGTCGTGATGGACCGCGCCCGGCAACTGACGCGAAACCAGATGGCCCTTAGGGTCATAGGCGCGATCAGCGAAGGCTTCGAACCACAGTGTCAGGCCGAATTCATCGCCCATCGCCTGGGCCTCGCTGTTGTCGCTTTTGGCCAGCAACATCAAGGGCAAATCGCCATACGCGGCCACAGCCTGCATCACCGCTCGCAGTTGCGCCGGTTTGGCCATCATGTCGTTGTACAGCGCACCATGGGGTTTGACGTAGCTGACGCGGGTACCCTGCGCACGGCAGATGCCCTCAAGGGCGCCGATCTGGTAGTGCATGAGGTCCTGGATTTCCTGCGGCGTATAGGCCATGGAACGGCGGCCGAACCCTTGCAGGTCCTGGTAGGCCGGGTGCGCACCTATTTGCACGCCATGCTTGAGTGCCAGGCTGACGGTCTGGCGCATGATGCTCGGGTCGCCGGCATGAAAACCACAGGCCACGTTGGCGCAATCGATGAACGGCATGACCTCGGCGTCCAGACCCAGGGTCCAGTTACCAAAGCTTTCGCCGATGTCGCAATTCAAAAGCAGACGGCTCACGGTGGTTGCTCCTGTAGGCTTTGTATTTTTTGTAGTGTGGGATTTTTTACGCAGAACTCGCAACTTGTCCTGACACCCTAACGGCGCTTATCGTGGAATGCCTCGATTTTTGGCGTTTGCCGGGTGCGGCGTCCAACTAATAAAAACCGATCCAAGCATAAGAAAAGTTGATCCCATGAATTTGAAGTTCCTCGAAACTTTCGTCTGGGTGGCCAAGCTCAAGAGCTTTCGCCTGACCGCCGAAAAGCTGTTCACCACCCAGGCCTCGATTTCCAGCCGCATCGCCGTGCTCGAAAGCGAACTGGGTGTGAAGCTGTTTCTGCGCGATTCACGCGGCGTCAGCCTGACCCCGGAAGGCTTGAAGGTGCTCGATTATGCCGAGCAGATGATGGTCACAATGCAGGGCTTGAAGCAGTCCCTGGAGACCACCAGCAGCAAGGTGGGGCGCATCCGCATCGGTGCCATGGACACGGTAATCCACACTTGGCTGAGCCCATTGGTGGCGCAATTGATGGATCACTTCCCGCGGGTAGAAATCGAACTGGTCGCCGATACGGCGCTTAACCTCAGCGATCAGCTGCAAAAAGGCTTCCTCGACCTGATCCTGCAAACCGACCTGCTGCGCCTGGAAACCGTGCGCAGCCTGGAGCTGGCCAGCCACCCCATGGCCTGGATAGTCGCCAGCCACTCCATCTACAACCGTGACTACGCCTCCCTCGCCGAACTGGCCCAGGAGCGCATCATCACCTACTCGAAAAATTCCCACCCACACCAGGATGTGCTGAGCCTGATGCAGGCCAACGGGGTGGCCTCGCCACGCATGAACTGTGTGAACTCGGTGTCGGCGATTACCCGCTTGCTACGCGATGGCTTCGGGATTGGCGCGTTACCGCCGGTGCTGGTGATGGAGGAATTGGCCAGTGGGGAGTTGGTGATGCTGCCCATGGCGCAACGCTTGCCGAACTTGCAGGTGGTGGTGTCGTGGCGTGTGGGGGTGGAGTTGGTGGAGGAGATTGTGGGGTTGTGCCAGAAGGTGGTGGCGCGGTATGCCGAGGAAGTGGGCGAAGAAAGGATGGTACTAAGCCAATGATCTTTCCCACGCTCCGCGTGGGAACGCAGCCCGGGACGCTCTGCGTCCCAAAGCCTGACGCAGAGCGTCACAAGAGGCATTCCCACGCAGAGCGTGGGAACGATCATCTTTAGAGGCCTTTAAGGTCGCGC
>NZ_VBVZ01000614.1 GCF_005863185.1 Pseudomonas edaphica | reverse complement strand
GTGGAACTGGTACACAAAACCGAGCGAACGGTTGCGCAGTTGGCCACGGGCTTTTTCACCCAGTGCCGACAGTTCTTCGCCGGCCAGCCACACGCTGCCCTCGGAAGGCGTATCCAGGCCGCCCAACAGGTTGAGCAAGGTACTTTTGCCGGAACCGGAACTGCCGACGATCGCCACGCGCTCGCCCGGGTGCAGTTCCAGCTGCAGGTTGGACAACACCACTACCGACTCCGGGCCTTCCTCGTAGGATTTGCCCAGGTTGCGGCAGCTCAAGATAGCTTTTTCACTCATGCCCGATTCACTCATAACGTAAGGCCTGTGCTGGCTGGGTGCGTGCCGCGCGCCAGGCTGGATACAGGGTGGCAAGGAAACTCAATAGCAACGCGGCGCCGCCCACCATCAACACGTCCTGGGCCTGAACCTGGGACGGCAAGTAGTCGATGAAGTAGACGTCAGCGTTGAGAAACTTGTGGCCGATGACTTTTTCCAGCGCGGCAATGGCGGCGCTGACGTTCAGCGCGGCCAGAATGCCGACGGCGGTACCGATCAAGGTGCCGACTACGCCGATCACGGTGCCCTGCACCATGAAGATCGCCATGATCTGGCCCGGCGTGGCGCCAAGGGTACGCAGGATGGCGATATCGCCCTTCTTGTCGTTCACCACCATCACCAGCGTGGAGATGATGTTGAACGCAGCCACGGCGACGATCAGCAGCAACAGCAGGCCAATCATGGCTTTTTCCATGCGGATGGCCTGGTAGAGGTTGCCGTGGGTGCGGGTCCAGTCACGGGCGTAGTACTGCGAGTCGCCCAGGTGCTGGGCGATTTCCCACGCGCCGCGCGGTGCATCGAACAGGTCGTTGAACTTGAGGCGCAGGCCCTGCACCTGATCCGGCTGCCAGCGATGCAGGCGCGCCAGGTCGGTGAGGTTGGTGAGGCCCAGGTAGCCGTCGATTTCGCCGGCGCCGACGTGGAAGGTGCCGACCACGGTAAAGCGCTTCATGCGCGGGAACATGCCGGCCGGGGTCACGGTGACTTCCGGCGCGACGAAGGTCAGCTTGTCGCCGATGCCCACGCCGAGCTTGGCCGCCGCCTTGTCGCCGATCACGATGCCGAAGCTGCCGGGTGCCAAGTCGTCGAGTTTGCCCTGCAACATGAACTTGTCGATGATCGACACGTTACGTTCCTGGGCCGGGTCAACGCCATTGAGCAGGATCTTCTGCACCTTGCCGTCGTTGGTCAGCAGCCCCTGCATCTGGGTAAACGGCGCAACGGCCACCACCTTGGGGTTCTGCTTGACCTTGGAGGCCAGGCTTTGCCAGTCGTTGATGGGTTCATCGGACTCGATGGTCGCGTGGGGCACCATGCCCAGCACGCGGGTGCGCATCTCATGATCGAAGCCGTTCATCACCGACAGCACCACGATCATCACGACCACGCCCAAGGCGAGCCCGATCATCGAGGTCAGGGAAATGAACGACACAAAATGATTGCGGCGCTTTGCACGGGTATAACGCGTGCCGATAAATACGAAGAGAGGTCTGAACATGTCGGGGCTTGTTCGGAGGAAAAGAAGACGTCCCGGTGGCGGGGTCTGGTAAGCAGCTTTACACTCTGACCATTACCGTTACCTGGGGTTCGCCATGTCGACATTAGATGAAGAAGAACGCCGCGAATACTACCGTATCGACGACATGATCGCACTTCAAATCAGCACACTGTCTGCCCCGGAAGCGGCGAGCAAGGAAGTGTTGCTGGATGATTCCCCGCTGTTCAATCTGCTCAGCGAACTGCACCTCAGCGAATTCGAAGCCCAGCACCTGCTGCGCCAGATCAGCGAGAAGGACCGCAGCCTGGCGGCCTTTCTCAAAGTCCAGAACAAACGCGTGGACCTGCTCAGCCAGATCATGGCCCGTGGTCTGTTGGACGAGGTCGGCGCACCGCAGCCGGTGATCATCTCCGAAGGCGGCATCGACTTCCAGCACCCCACGCCGCTGGCGCCCGGCGCGCACCTGGCGGTCAAGCTGGTGCTGATGCCCCAGGCGCTCGGCCTGCTGTTGCGCGCACGCGTGACGCATTGCGAGCCCAAAGGCGATGGTTTTGACGTGGGCACGGAGTTCGAATCCATGACCGACGCCCAACGCCAGTTGCTGGCGCGCTATATCCTGCAGAAACAGGCACAGGAACGCCGTCTGGCGCGGGAACAAAGCGACGACCTCTGAATACGTATTGAACACGCCAGCCTATCTGGCGCAAAGGAGCAACTGTGACCCTGATTTACGGCCACCGCGGTGCCAAAGGCGAAGCACCGGAAAACACCCTGACCAGCTTTCAGGAGTGCCTCAAGCACGGTGTACGCCGTTGCGAACTGGACTTGCACCTGTCCATGGACGGCGAGTTGATGGTGATCCACGACCCGACCCTCAAGCGCACCGCCGACCGGCGCGGCAAGGTCGTCGAATATTCAGCCGCCGACCTGGTAAAGATGGACGCGCGCAAAGGTGGCCCAGGCTGGGTCAAACCGTGCCCGATTCCCCGCCTGGAAGAACTGTTCGAACAGTGCGACTTCGATCACTGGCAGCTGGAAGTCAAAAGTGCCTCGCGCACCCGCGCCGCGACCACTGTGCTGGCGATCCGCGAGATGGCCGTGCGGCATGGCCTGATGGACAAGGTCACCGTGACCTCAAGTTCTCGGGAAGTATTAAAAGCGGCGGTTGAGCTCACCCCGGACCTGTCACGCGGCCTGGTGGCCGAATACGCCTGGCTCGACCCGTTGAAGGTCGCGCAGAACTACGGCTGTGAGTACTTGGCGTTGAACTGGACGTTGTGCACCCCCGAGCGCCTGGAAAAAGCCCAGCGTCAGGGTTTGCACGTGTCCGTGTGGACGGTCAACGAACCTGCGCTGATGCGCAGGCTCGCCGACTTCGGCGTAGATAGCCTGATTACAGACTTTCCCGGTTTGGCCACTGCCACCCTCGAGAATTACTGAAATCGGTCTCCCCGGCCGGCTCAGGCCACCGGCCGGAGCCGCTCAAAAAAGCCGGTTGAGGCCGTCGTAGGCCGCTACCCGATAGGCTTCGGCCATGGTCGGGTAGTTGAACGTGGTGTTTACGAAATACTTGAGGGTATTTTGCTCACCCGGTTGGCTCATGATCGCCTGGCCGATGTGCACGATCTCGGAGGCCTGGTAGCCGAAGCAATGCACGCCGAGAACCTCAAGGGTTTCACGGTGGAACAGGATCTTCAGCATGCCTTGCGGCTCACCGGCGATCTGCGCACGCGCCATGCTCTTGAAGAACGCCTTGCCGACTTCATAAGGCACCTTGGCCTTGGTCAGTTCGTGTTCGTTCTTGCCGATCGAGCTGATCTCGGGAATCGTGTAGATCCCGGTCGGCACGTCGTTCACATAACGCCAGCTGCCATTGTCGACGATGCTGCCAGCGGCCGAACGGCCCTGGTCATGCGCAGCACTGGCCAGGCTCGGCCAGCCGATCACGTCACCGGCACCGTAGATGTTCGGTACGCAGGTGCGGTAATTCTCATCCACTTCGATCTGGCCACGGCTGTTGACCTTGACCCCGATGTTTTCCATGCCCAGCTTGTCGGTGTTGCCGGTACGACCGTTGCA
>NZ_VBVZ01000613.1 GCF_005863185.1 Pseudomonas edaphica | reverse complement strand
GTGTAGGACAGGCGCTTGAGCCACTCTTTACGCGTCAACAACGTAATCGCCGCCAACGAAATCGCGATCTGAATCGCGGTCATTGCCTGCGCCCAGCGGTGATGCTGGTGCAGTGCCTCTTCGGATTTCTGGTCCCATTCCTTGGATGTCGCCTCAAGCTTCTCGGCCTGTTTGCGCACCTCCTCCTTCTGGCCCTTGTAGCGCTCGATTTCGTCCTTGTAATGCGCGGCATCTACACCCGGAATATGCGTGGCCAGCTCCGCCAGGTTCTGGCGGCTGGATTTGGCCTGGTAGTAGTTCCACTGGTTGGCGGCTTCGGTCTTGATGATGGCGGCGTTGTTCTTGTCCATGGCCGCTTCGCTTTCGGTGGAGCCGGCCTGGTAGCTGAGCATGGCACCCAGGGTGGCCATCAACGCGGTCATTACGGCGATGCGGCTGGCAAAATTGTCACCGCGCCCGTGCGCATGTTCGGTGGTGTGTTCGATGTGTTTTTCGTGGGGGCTGGGGACTTCGAAGGCTTCGGACATGGGGGCGTCTATGAAGGGACTGAGGGAGACTGATTCTTTACCAGTGAAGCTGTCTCAATCCTGTACGTAACGCTGCAAACCTTGCACCAGCGCGTCGAATGTCACCCGGCAGCGCGGGCTGTTGCGCAGGTCTTCGTGCATGGTCACCCAGGTGTCCAATTTGAGCGCAAAGCCATCGGGCAGTACCCGGCGCAAACGCGGGTCGCGCTTGGCCAGTTGCACCTGGCAGCCGCCGATACCGGCACCGGCGCGGATCAGCGCCAATTGCGCCAGGTCGCTGTCGCTGCTGATGGCGAAGGCGCTGCGTTCAAAGCCCTTGATCGCCAGGCTGCGGATAAACGCGTTTTCCTGGTCGAAGCCGATCACTGAATGGCCAGCCAGGTCTTGCATCTGCAAAGGGACGCCCTGCAGTTGCAGGTAATCGTCGCGGGCGTGCAGTCCCACTTCGATCAGGCCGACGCGCTGCGCCAGCAGTTGCTCCTGGCTGGGGCGGACCATGCGCACGGCGATGTCGGCCTCCAATTGCAGCAGGTCGCTGAGGCGGTTGGTCAGCACCAGTTCAACCCGCAAGTGCGGGTGCTCGCGGCGCAATTGGGTGATGATCGGCGGCAGTACTTCCACGCCGACCACCTCGCTGGCCGACACCCGCACCACCCCGCGCACTTCATCGCCGTGGGCAGACGCGGCGCGCTCCAGGGCGGCGGCGGTGCGTTCCATGGTTTCGGCATGGGCGCGCAAGGTGTGGGCCACCGCCGTCGGCAACAGCCCGGCAGGCGAACGGGTAAACAGCACCACGCCCAGTTCGGCTTCGAGCGCAGCGATGTGCCGGCCCACCGTAGGCTGTGTGATACCGAGCTGCCGCGCGGCACCCGATAACGATCCCTCCTTGAGTACGCCAAGGAACGACCGGTAAAGCTCCCATCCAATAGTCGATGCCATGCATAAATGTATAGCGGCAGGATGGTCTTCGGCAATTTATCTATAGCAAGGCTGCACACACAATGGCCTCACCAACTAATGTAGGAGAAGGTCATGAGCAAGGTTCTGGTACTGGGGGCAACCGGCGGGATCGGCGGTGAAGTGGCGCGGCAACTGCACGCGGAAGGCTGGGAGGTGTGTGCACTGACGCGGGATGTGGGCAAGGCGCGCCGCGCGAATGCCGACTTTTCCTGGATCGAGGGCGACGCGCTCAACCGTGATGAGGTACGCGCCGCGGCCCGTGGTTGTGCGGTGATCGTACATGCCGTCAACCCACCGGGTTACCGCAATTGGGCTGAGCTGGTCATGCCGATGATCGACAACAGCATTGCGGCGGCCATCGCCGAGGGCGCGACGATTGTGTTGCCGGGCACGGTCTACAACTTCGGGCCGGATGTGTTTCCGGTGCTGTATGAAGATTCGCCGCAGCACCCGCAAACGCGCAAGGGGGCTATCCGCGTACAACTCGAGCAGCGTCTGGAACAGGCGTCCCGCCGTGGCGCCCGTGTGTTGATTGTGCGCGCCGGGGATTTTTTCGGCGCTCGGGTGGCCAACAACTGGTTTGCCCAAGGCTTGATCAAACCCGGTAAACCGGTACACGCCATCAGCTATCCGGGCGCACCGGGTGTGGCGCATCAATGGGCTTATTTGCCGGATGTGGCGCGCACCATGGTCGAGTTGCTTGAACGCCGGTCAACCCTGGAGGCTTTTGCGCGCTTTCATATGTCCGGGCATATGGACACGGATGGCACGCAGATGACCCAGGCGATCCAGCAGGAGGTGTTGCGCAGGACGGGCCAGCAACCACGCGTAGGTCGTTTCCCATGGTGGTTGCTGAAAGTGGCCGCGCCCTTTGTCGTCACCCTTCGCGAAATGCAGGAGATGCGTTACCTGTGGCAAACCCCATTGCGTCTGGATAACACGCGCTTGGTCGCGGCTTTGGGGCGCGAGCCGCACACGCCGCTGGAGCAGGCGGTGGAAGCTACGTTGCTCGGTCTGGGGTGTTTGCCTGACGCTGTCTGATCAAGCGTACATACACTGCACTGTTGATCAGCAACACCACGGCGCCCAGCCCCAGTTGAATCTGTGGGGTCAGCCCGGCCGGGTAGATCAGCGTAAGAATGTAATGCTCGATAAAACCGCCGCCATAACCGTCCTGCCCGGCGAGGTGGCGCAGCATGTTCTCCCAGCGGGTCAGCGGGCAGGGCAGGTGGAACACTTCCACCGCCACGCCCCAGGCCGCGGCGGGCAGGTGCAGCCACATCACCGGCCGCCACTTGAGGGCCAGCAACCCGCCAAACAGCACGAACAGGATAAAACACAGGTGGAACAGCACCAGGCTGTCGGCGGCAATGCGATAGAGCATGAAGAGGTTCGCTTTTATCAGGGCTGGCGTTGAGTTTGCAGGTAGTCGATAAACACGCGCAGCTTTTTCGGTGTGTTGCTGCGGTTGAAGTCATACAAGTACAGCGCATTGTGGGCACCTTGAATAGCGCCGCAGGGTGGAGGGCCGCCAAGGTTGCTTACCTACGCTGTAGGCCGCTATTGTGCTGAAACCTTTTAGTCCTTCCCCAAGGTGCTGTTGCGATGAATGTACCGCGTACTCCAGTCGGTCCGATCAAGGCCGTGATTTTCGATATGGACGGGTTGTTGCTGGACACTGAAGGTATCTACACCGAAGTCACACAGATTATCGCCGAACGCTACGGCCGCACCTACGACTGGGGCATCAAACAGCACATCATCGGCCGGGGCGCTCAGGACCTGGCTGAATATGTGGTGAAGGCGCTGGACTTGCCGATCACCCCGGCAGAGTTTCTGCTGATTCGCGAACCGCTGATGAGCGAGCGTTTCCCCAAAGCCCTGGGCATGCCGGGTGCCGAAGCGCTGGTGCGGCACCTGAAGGCGCACAATATCCCGATTGCCGTGGGCACCAGTTCGTCGCGCAATTCGTTTGGCCACAAGACCACCTTGCACCGTGAGTGGTTTGGCTTGTTCGGCACGATCGTCACCGCCGAGACGCTGTTGAAGAACGTGGGCTGCGATGTGATCACGGCTATCGACGGTTTCGATGCCCTGGCCCGGATTGTTGATCATCACCCGCACATTATCTTTGTCGACATCATGATGC